>CAZFUU010000100.1:0-5757 GCA_964522565.1 uncultured bacterium
CAAACAAGGGGAATTCATTCAGAACTCCCATCCCTAACGCCCACAAAGGGATTCTACCGTGCAGGGATAGCAAATATTCTTTTCTGGTTAATACATGATAACTGTTCGCGAGAAAATCCTTTCCAAGCCATAAAATCAACGCCAGGCATAGACCCAAAAACCCCATGAAAACAACCGACAGGAATGGATTTTTTTTGACACGCAACAATCCGTATCCGAGAAAAAAAAAGGAGATAACGCTGAAACCGGCGAGACAGGTCCTGGAGCCGGTTAGAAAATAAGCCGTCGTCACCACAATCAGGCAAGCCATGGAGAACCAACTATAAGAATCTTCGAAAAAGCGCCTTCCCGCATCACGCAATTGCAAAAAACGATACCAGATACAACCGGCCGCGACCGGTATAAACATCCCAAGCAAACTTGCCACATTATTCCGGTTCGGATGCGCTTTCAGCCAGGAAAGAAACGGCACCGAACGCCACCAGGTATCCATCGCGGATTCCCCGGCAAGAAAACGAATAATCTGGTATGTTCCGGCCAAATACCCCGCAACCAGGAACCCCAGAAAAAGTGATTGGAAATCACTTCGGGCGCGCACATAACCGGAAAACAAAATCCATACACTCCCCGCCAAAACAGCCGTTCTGATCATATACCATTGCGTCGCATCAAAATAGACCGTCCGCGGAAACCATTTGACCGTTTCCGGAAATATCAATGCGCCGACAAGCTGACAGCCGGTCAAAACGATCATGGCAAGCGCCAGGGCATCCACCGGATTTTTTTTCCAAAAAACACGGCCGCTGATGAAAGAAACGGCCAAAAGAAAAAGGACGGGCAGGCAAAGGACGCACCAGGCAATTCCGATTCGCAGAGCATCGGTCAAGCCGTAACTGAACGGTAAAAAAATGATGAGAAAAAAAACGCCGCCAAGCGCGATCCGGAAGAGAAATCTTTCTACGAGTAACAGCATACTGGAATTCCGGGCCTGTGTTATTTTTTCTTGTTACCGTAATAATTTCGGTAGGTGTGATAATGATAGCGATAATATCCGTAACGCTCGCGCTCAACATCCAGGCTGTTTAACACGACGCCGATGATTTTGACTCCGGATTCCTGTAATTTCTTCCTGACCGCCGAAACGACATCGCGGTTTGTCTTCCCCGCCATCACGACAAGAACAATATGCCCCAGAATGCTTCCGAGCACCAGCCCGTCCCCGATTCCCGTCAAAGGGGGCGCGTCAATAATGACGCGGTCATATTGCGTGCGCACTTGCTGTATCAGCGTTTTCATTCTGTCGGATGAGAAAATCTCCGACGGATTGGGCGATGCGGGGCCGCTGGTTATGATTTTCAACTGATCATGAACGCTCGACGGCTGAATCGCCGAATCAATCGAGATGTTGGTGGTCAGATAATTGGTGAGTCCGACCTCGTTTGATATCTGAAAAAGCCGGTGAATCGTCGGACGCCTGGAATCCGCGTCGATTAAAAGCACCTTGTTTCCGTCCAGCGCCATGGAAATCGCCAGATTCGACGCGCAAAATGATTTCCCTTCCTGCGGCAAGGAGCTGGATACCAGCATGCACCGAAGCATGTCCGGAGGCGCGGAAAAATTGATACCCACTCGAATATATCGAATGGCTTCCGCCACTTCGGAATCCGGCTCTAAATAAGAAAAAAGCGCGCGATCCCGGTTGCTTTTGACGCCCGTGCGAATGAGCGGCATATGCCCCAAATAAGGCAAATGCAGATACCTTTCAATATCATCCTGGCCTTTAATCCGGTCGTCAATCCGGTCAAACATCATCACCAGAAAACAACTGACAAACAGCTGCGCGGCAACGACCAGCAAGATCAATTGCGCACGCGGCGGCCCGCTGGGTTCGGCCGGCACGGTCGCACGCTTGATAAACCTGACATTGCTGATTTGAAGCCGGCTGGAGATCGCCGTCCTGAGGTTCTCGACAATTTGCCTGGTCTCGATCTCGATACTCTCATCGATAAATTTCAGATTGGCCTTTTTCTGCACAATTAACGGATGCTGCTGGCGGTATTGTTTTTCCAAAGCGGCGAGTTCATTCAGGATTTCAGTCCGTTTTTGCTTGAGCTCCCGCAATGTCGGATCAGCTTGAACGGACGGCAAAGATTCAATCACTTCCCTTTTCGACAATTCTTCCAGTTGCCCGGCGGGAGAAGCGGCAGTAATCGTTTTCTGCGTTTCTTCCGGCAGTAAATTTAAAATCTCGCGTGAGAAATGCAACCGGTTTTCAATGTTTTTCTTAATAAATGCTTCGGAAACAGCATTCGCCATTTCAGTCGCTACGCGGGGATCTTTTGACTCAAATGTAATCCGGACGATTCGCGTGCCCCTGACCTGCGTGATTTTCAAATTCGCGGTTGCGAATGTAACCGCACGCTCAAAACTTCTATGCACATGCTCGTCAAATTTGGTTTGACGAACCGCTTCCTCGATCACAGGCAAACTCCGGACAATCTGGATTTGTGTTGCGATATAATCGGCAATCGCGTATTGCGGCGTTGCCAATTCCCGCTCCGCCGCCATGACGGTATCGGGCGAATCAAAAAGCAGTTCGGAAATGGCACGGTATTGATTGGGCAGTTTGAAGATCACAAAGGACGCAAATGTGACGACAATGATAAAAAATGTCAATAACGGGACCCGGTGCCGGAACAAAAGGCCCGAATAATACCGGAAACCGGGCGCGTCCGTTTCTTCTTGTGCGATCTGCGACATACAATGCCTCGATTATGTTAAAAAAATGTTTCCTGGACCGTGATCAGGTCTCCCGGAACGATTTCCACATCCGGCCGTTTGCCGTTAATGATGTCTCTGACGTTCACTTGATACACCTTTTGCTCGCCGCTTATTTTACGAATCAGCCGCAAGCGGTCAATCGCGGCAATGTCGGTAAATCCGCCCGCCAGCGCAACGGCTTCCATCAAAGTTAATCGGCCACTTTGGGGAAAAACATATGCGCCCGGTTTCTTAACTTGCCCGAGCACAACCACCGTCCGGCCGTGATACTCCTTGACGCGAATCGACACAGACGGATTGACGATAAAATCCCGGTTCAATTTTTCCGCGAGTGAATTCTCCGCTTCCACCAGGGTCAGTCCGCCGACCGAGACTCTGCCCAAAAGCGGTAAACTGATTTCTCCGTTTGAGTTAACTTCGATTTCCAAACCCTGCTCCGCGCCAAAATCCTGGCTCGGGAACACTTTCACAATCAGAAGATCTTTGGGCTTAATCCGGTAATCATGCCTTCCAGCCCGGTCCGTATATTGGGCGGGGTCCGGCGGATCCGTCTCAAATAAAAACTGATCATGTCCGCAACCCGCCCAAACCACACATGCCGCGATCAGGAACGTTAAATTTTTGAAATTCTTTCGGAAATTGAACATTAAAACCTCCCTCTCAAATCAAACAATAACCGGTGCGCGATATACTGTGACGCCTTGTTATTTGAATCGGCAAGATCGAGGTTATACTGCACACCCCCAAAAAGCCATTTCCACAACTTGTATTCAACCCGAAGCGCCTGCGTCAGAATCGTGTCATGCTGGCTTGAATTTTTGAGCGTGCCTTCTCGATCAAAGGTGTTGCGCCTGATTGACAATTCAATTTGTCCGAGCAAACGCCGCGTAAACTGCGTGGAAGCCCTCATCCCGAAATTGGTGGTAACAAAAAAACTGGAACCCTCGGTCTCGACTGCCTGAGAGAATCCCCGATTCATATACACTTCTGCCCTCGTTTTTGCGGTCAATTGAGAAATAAGCATCGCTTCCGCCACAAAGGCGGTATTATTGCCCTTCACACTGCCCGTGTTTTTCTGAGTCGTGATTCCCGCGTTAATCAATGCCGTTGTTTTCGGAGCTATTTTACCACGCAAGCCGGCCCGGAAATCATGCGCAACCGCCTGGTTTGATTTATTTTGGCCTCCCGTTGACACGCCGAAAGAATACCGGCCGAAAATCGCCGTTTTCTGAGTCAAATAATAATTGAATTCAGGCCCGATTTGATACTGGCCGGAAGAGTTTGCCTTCTCGCTCTTTTTCATGAAATCCTGCCGGTCATGGCTTGCCCGTATTCTCACTTCCATTTTTCTCGACAGCCGTTGGTTGAGCGAAAATCCCATATTTTGCCGGATCCGCTGAAGCAGTGACCTTATTTCACTGGTTTGTTGTGAACCAAGGTTAAGTCGGTAATATCCCGTCACATTTGTTTTCTGGCTTATCCGGTATCCCAATTCGGTTTCTAACTTTTGTTCCCACCGGCTCCGTTTGGTTTCTTTCAAATGCGTGACGCGGCTGCCCCTGTATTTGAATTCAACCTGACTTTTACTCGAACTGAAACCGGCGCCCAAAAGGGCTCCGGTTTCGATATACACATCGGGTTTCCTCTCGCGTTTGGGAGAACGATAAAGATTTGAATTATAAGTCGTACGGACAAACGGCTCGGCGCGAAGAAGCCGTCGCCACTTTTTTTTTGTTTCCACCACGCCCGCCTGCAGCAAGGCGATGTCTTTTTTCAACATTTGTTTTTGTTCGTCTGACAAATGTTCCGCCGAGCCGTCATCTTCGGCGGGAGCATCCTCTTCGATACGCTGCAATTCATCCAGCAGTTCAAATTCCTTGTATTTTTCGGCCTCAAGCCGGAGCATCGTTTCGTGCTGTCTTTCGAGGCGGTAGCGGGTTTCTTCTTCGATATCTTCATGCCCGACCACACCAAACGCCTGCGGCATCCCGCCGCATGCGATTGCGCCAATGAGGAATATGATTGACCGGATCTGTTTTCTCATCGCTTTAGTCCGATTCTCTCATGACTATTCCTGCCCGATCCGCCGCGTCCCGTCCCATCAAAGGGCCAATTTCAAGCGCGCCTTGCAAAAACGTTTCCACCGCCGCCGTATCACCCAGCGCGTCATAAACCCGCGAGAGATTATAATGTAATTCCGGAACGCTCGAATCGATTTTCAACGCCTTCAGAAAAGAATCTTCGGACTCCTGGCGCATCCCCATCCGCCACAATCCGTATCCGAGATTGTTATAAGCCCGGGGAATTATTTTACTGGAGGAGCGAGCATCGCGAATGATTTCACGCATCACACGGACTCCCTCCTCATAGCGTCCCGCCTCCAAATGAATTCTTCCCAAATTATACTGACTGACTAAAAAATCCGGCCGCAATTCCAATGACCTTTGATAAAAACGAATCGCAGCCTCCAAATCCCCTTCCAGTTCATAAAAAAAAGCAACCGCCGCCGCCGTGAACGCATCACCCTGATATTCATAGCCGAGCGCGGCCTGTCTGGAACTCTCCGACACATTCCGGTTCACCTGATACATGGCAAGAGCCAATCCCGAATAAGACCAGCCGTCACGGGCATCAATCGATACAGCGTCCTCAAATAATTTTTGGGCTTCTTTGTCAGATCCCTTTCTCAAATATTCGAACGCCACGTCCCGCATGCTTTTCATCATGAGCGGCGCCAATTCCTGATCCAAAAAGGACACAAAATCCTTGTCCAGATCACTGTAAGCTTTGGCTCGTTCCAATGCGCGTTTAGCCCTCGTGATATCTTCCAAGTCATAAAGATAAATATAAGCCGCCTGAATATGCAACAAGGCGGCCAAGGACTGACGCCGAAGACCGATGCGGCCGGCAATGGTTTCGAAACTGTCAGCGGCGGATTCTGAATCGCCGGAATCCCTTGCGACCAACGCCAGCGCA
>CAZFUU010000101.1:0-5754 GCA_964522565.1 uncultured bacterium
GGATTATAAATGCTACGAGAAACTCCTGACGCTGCGGGAGGAGCGGCGCGACTGGGCGAACGGAAGCTCATTTGACGGAATGACGAGCAAGAGCCAGGATACGCTCGGCGTTCATATGATCTATCTGTTTGAATGATTCGGCGGTTCTCCTAAGCCTGGAGTTTTACCCCGTAACACGCAAAGCCGTGGCTGTGAAGGAGTGGCAGGGGGTTTATCAACACAAGCTATTTATAAAAACGGTCAGGCCCCTTGAATGACATGGGACCTGACCCTTTATGTTGGGTCCGAGTCCCTTGCGGAACCTCGAATTTTTTCGCGCACTCTTCACGCTTCCTGCACTATTTCAGTTAAATTCCGGCCGGAAAAATAGTACAATGCCATTTCGAAATAACCGGACCGGATATTTTTGAAGGAGGCGCGCTTATGGGCAATACGTTTAAAACCGCGATTTTTTTAGCGTTGCTAACCCTGCTGCTGGTATTTATCGGCGGGGCAATCGGCGGACGCGGCGGGATGGTTTTTGCTTTTATTTTTGCCTGCGCGATGAATTTCAGCGCTTATTGGTTCAGCGATAAAATGGTTCTGGCGATCTACCGGGCAAAACCCCTGACCGAAGAACAGGCGCCGGCCGTTTACCGGATCGTTCGGGGACTGACACAGCAGGCGCAAATGCCGATGCCGAAGCTTTATTTGATTCCCGTCCAACAGGCAAACGCTTTTGCGACCGGCCGGAATCCGGAGCACGCGGTCGTTGCCGTCACCGAAGGGATTCTGCGGTTGCTGCCGGAAGATGAATTGAAAGGCGTTTTGGCTCACGAGTTGGCGCACGTCCGGCACCGCGATATTTTGATCGCGACCATTGCCGCCACGATGGCGGGGGCGATCGGAATGCTGGGTTCCATGCTTCGCTGGGCGTTTATGTTTGGCGGATCGGGGAGGGGAAGCCGGGGGAGCCAGGGGGCGAATCCGGCGGCGTTGCTGGTGACAGCGATTTTGGCGCCGTTTGCGGCGATGCTGATTCAGATGGCGATTTCGCGTTCGAGGGAGTTTGAGGCGGACGCGGGAGGCGCGCGATTGTGCGGAACGCCGCGTTATTTGATGAACGCTTTGCAAAAACTTGAGTTGGCGGCCGAGCGTTCCCCCGTCCAGGTAGACAATCCGGCGACAGCCCATCTTTTTATCGTCAATCCTTTGCGGGGAGGCGGAATGGCAAAACTGTTCAGCACACATCCGCCGATGGCGGAACGGATCGAACGGCTTCGCGATATGGTTTTTTGAATTTTTCAAAACAGAACGAGCGGCCGCGTGATTGCGCGGCAAATTGAAACGTAAACGCACGATGGAAAATATGGCAGAAAAATTATTCACGAGATGCCCCCTTCTTTATGAAGATGAATGTGTCCTTGTGGTCGATAAGCCCGCGGGGGTGTTGTCGCATCCGAAC
Organism: uncultured bacterium; assembly: GCA_964522565.1. GTDB lineage: Bacteria > Omnitrophota > Omnitrophia > Omnitrophales > Danuiimicrobiaceae > CAZFUU01. The sequence continues at coordinate 1,445 of CAZFUU010000101.1, forward strand.
ACATCTTCCGGCGCTTCGGAGAACAGCGCGCGCGCGCCCAAGGCAGCGTTTGAGGGGAAATATCACTTCGAAGAACGCCGGTTCGATACGCCAGCGGGGCCGGTTTGGCTCATGCACCGCCTTGACCAGGAGGCATCCGGCGCGATTCTGGCGGTTAAATCAAAAGATGCGGCCGACAAGGCCAGAGCATTTTTTGACCGGAATGAAATTGTGCGCACCTATCAGGCGCTTCTTTCCGGGATCGTTCTTCCGCACAAGGGCGAGTGGCAGGACCGTTTGGCGGAAAAAAAGAGCCCCGGAATTGTCCGCGGATTTGTGGTGCCGCATGGCAAGCCGAACGCCGTTTTAAATTACGCCCTGAAACGCAACATCAAACACCTGAAAATTTGCCTGGTTGAAATCCGGCTCATCACCGGAAAAACCCACCAGATTCGAATACAGGCCGCCCACAGGAAAAATCCGGTTTGCGGCGACCGGGTATACGGAAATTTTCCTCTGAACCGGCAGCTGAAAGAACGTATCGGTCTGCGGCGTCTTTTTTTGCACGCCTCTGAACTCGGCCTGCCGCATCCCGTCTCCCGCAAATTTTTATCGGTGACGTCTCCTTTGCCAGAGGAATTGAACGACTGCTTAAAACGGGCGGGTTAGCGAACTCGCCGGCGGTTCGGACAATCAGGCAATCAACCGGAGTTTGTGCCTTTTTTGCGCGTGAGGCAGGGACAGGCCGGGCAAGCACCTGAACAACCGCAAAAAATATTCAAATATTCATCGAAATTAACTGGGGAAAATTTCGGGCTTCCGTGCTAAAATCCAAAGCGTAGAGAGTCCGGAAGTCGGGGGCTCGCGAATTGATCCATTCGGTTTTCTTGGAAACAAGTAGCGTCCAAAATCTGTTTAATTTGAAACCGTAATTCCCATGGAGGAGAAAAATGAGCGGGATTTTTGGGGTCGCGTCGAAAAAAGATTGTCTGGATGATTTATTTTACGGGACGGATTATCATTCTCATTTGGGGACGGAATTCGGAGGGATCGCGATTTTCGGTGAAGAAGGATTTACCCGCCAGATTCACAACATCAGCCAGGGACAGTTCAAATCCAAATTTTACGGGGATTACCGCCAAATCAAAGGGAATAAAGGCATTGGAGTCATCAGTTCTTTTGACGAACAGCCGATTTATGTCAATTCCAGATTCGGGCCTTTTTGCCTCGTGACCAACGGCCTTTTGGAGAACGCCAACGAGCTTGCGGAAGGCCTGTTGCGCAAAGGCATTTCATTTTCGGAAGTCACGAAGGGCGGCATCAATTGGACAGAGCTTGTCGCCAAACTGATTATCGAAGGCGATAATCTGGTTGACGGGATTGAGCGAATGTTTGAACAAATCGAAGGGTCTATTTCGCTGCTTTTGCTGACCCGCGAAGGAATTTACGCCGCCCGGGACAGGATGGGATATACCCCCTTGGTTGTGGGTTCCAGAAGCGACGCCTGGGCGGTGACGTCCGAGACGACCGCTTTTCCGAATCATGATTTCAAGATTGAAAAATATCTCGGGCCGGGAGAGGTGGTGCTGATCAATGAAAACGGGATGCAATCCAGGGCTTTGCCGCACAATGATTATCAGGTTTGCACATTTCTCTGGATTTATACGGGTTTTCCGGCGTCCAGCTATGAAGGCGTCAATGTCGAAATGGTTCGGGAGCGCTGCGGCCGCGCCATGGCAAAAAAGGACAAGGACATTCAGATTGACCTGGTTTCCGGGATTCCGGACTCGGGCGTCGCGCACGCCATCGGATACGCGATGGAAAGCGGAAAGCCGCACCGCCGCCCGCTGGTCAAATATACGCCCGGTTACGGGCGCAGTTACACGCCGCCTTCCCAGGAAACCCGCGATTTAATCGCGAGGATGAAACTGATTCCGATCGAAGAAATCATCAGGGAAAACCGGATCGTCGTGTGCGAGGACTCGATTGTGCGCGGCACGCAGCTCAAAAATTATACGGTGAATAAATTGTGGGAAGCCGGCGCCAAAGAAGTGCATATCCGGCCCGCCTGTCCGCCGCTCATGTATCCGTGCAAATTTTGTTTGTCGACAAGAAGCATCCATGAACTCGCGGCGCGCAAGGCCATTCGCGCCCTTGAAGGAAAAGACATTGACGATGTCTCGGAATATATCGATGAAAATTCTGACAAACATAAAAAAATGGTGGAATGGATTCGCAAAGACCTGGAGGTTACGACCCTCCGGTTCCAAACCCTGCGGGACATGATTGACGCGGTGGGATTGCCGAAAGAAAAATTGTGCACGTATTGCTGGACGGGCGAATGCCCCAAATCAAAACAGGACCGCTTGTCGTGTGAATGGGCGAATGAGCGGACGACGGGAGCGCAGAATGCAAGTGTTGTATGCGGGTGACAGCCTGGCGGGCGGCCCCGCCGATTATGTGCTGGGAATTCTGAAAACGCTCGGTTCCGATTACGTTCATGTCCCGCCGTCAAAAAAAATCCAGCCGCGCACGCTGGAGAAGCGGTATGACGTTATTATTTTAAGCGATTTTTCGCGCAAAAACGTTCCGGCCGCCTGTGAACGCGCAATCATTCAACAGGTGCGCGGCGGCGCAGGCCTTTTAATGGTCGGCGGCTGGGGATCTTTTTCGGGCCCGTTCGGGCATTGGCGCGGCTCGCACGTCGAAAAACTTTTGCCCGTGTCCTGTGTCAACGGGGATGACCGGGTGAATCTCCCGTCCGGCGGCCGGATTCATCTCAAAAAGCCGCATCCGGTTGTCCGCGGGCTTGATTTCAAAAATCCGCCGGTTTTGGTCGGGTTTAACCGCGTGCGGCCAAAGAAAGAAAGCAAAGTCATTTTGACGATTCGAGGGCTTCAAGAAAAAAAAGAGCATCCACTGCTTGTCGTCAGCAACGGCAAACATCCCCGCGCGGCGGCGTTTACGACGGATCTCGCCCCGCATTGGTGCGGCGGCCTTGTCGACTGGGGCAGTAAACGGATCCGCATCGCGGTAAACGGAAAAAACTGGATTGAAATCGGGAATCGCTACGCCCGCTTTGTTTCTTCGTTATTGCGATGGCTTGCTTCGGGCAGAAACGGTTTTGCTTCCGTCTAAAAAAGCTCACTTTCAGGAAAATATGGCCAATCCCTCTTACGCGCGGCACAAAACTGTTGCGGTCATCGGCGCCGGCCCCGCCGGAATGATGGCCGCCTTAAGCGCCGCCGAAGCCGGCGCGCAGGTTATTTTGCTCGAAAAAAAATCATTGCCGGGGCGCAAGCTCCTTCTGACCGGCAACGGCCGCTGCAATCTTACAAATTTTTGCGGACTGGAAGCGTTTATTTCCCGGTTTTCCAGGCACGGAAATTTTCTCCGCCCCGCTTTCAGCCGTTTTTTTAACCGCGACTTGACCTGTTTTTTTGAAGCGCGAGGAATCCGGTTTAAAACAGAACAGGACAACCGGGTTTTTCCGGACGGCGCCCGCGCGGCCGGTTTATTGAAGGCGCTTGAAAATGAACTCAAAAAAACGAAAGTCGAAATCAAAATAAATGCAGCGGCGCGGGAAATCCGTCTCGGGCACTCGGGGTTTTTTGATGTGGCGCTTGCTTCAGGGATTTGTCTTCATGCGCGAAAAGTAATTTTGGCGACAGGAGGCGTTTCTTATCCCGAAACGGGTTCGACGGGAGACGGGTTTGAGATCGCGAAATTGCTGGGGCATACCGTTGTCCCTGTAAGGGCAGGGCTGGTGCCGCTTGTGCTGAAAGAAAATTTTATAAAAACGTGGGAAGGGCTTGCTTTCCGGCGTGTCCGGATTCGGTTTCGCACGGAAACTCAAAACCGGTCAGCCGGCCCGGGCGCGCTTTTATTCACCCAAAACGGTATTTCGGGCCCGCTGGTGCTTTCTGTTTCGGGACAAGTCATTGACTGGATGCGCGGGGGAAAGGCGGTTGCCGCGGAAATCGATTTCCGGCCGGACGAATCGCCGGAAGAGTTGCGCCGGATTTTTTCCGGGCACCTGGCCCGGCATCCGAATCAGACAGCCGGGAATGTGTTAAAATCTTTCTTGCCGGCACGAATGATTCCCGGATTTCTGGGGCGGCAGTCGATCGACGTTTCGGACTTGTGCGGGCGTTTGACGAAAGAAAGCCGGGAAAGAATCATACTGGGGCTCAAGAGATTTTGTTTGAATATCTCGGGCGCGGAACCGATATCGCGGGCAATGGTCACGCGCGGCGGGGTGTCGTTAAAGGAAATCGATTCCCGCACCATGGAGTCAAAGATTGTGCCGGGGCTTTACTTCGCGGGCGAAA
>CAZFUU010000102.1:0-5743 GCA_964522565.1 uncultured bacterium
GGCTCGTGAGACCCTTGAGAAACGGCAAGAATGCCGTTCATTTTGTGCTTTTTGCTTTCGGCCGGGCCCATCACGTCAAATTGGATCCCGTTTTCTTTCGACATTTTTCGCGCCCGCTCCGCGAGTTCACGCGGCGACATGACGTTCCCGGGCTCGTTGACGAGGTCGCGCGCGAAATTGACCGCACCCGAAACCGTGCGAGCATGCTGAAGCGCGTTTTCGATTTCTTTCCGGGCTGCCGGTTTCCCGAATAACAATTCAACCGCTCCGACACTCCGTTTCGGAAGCAACGCTTCCTTGGTCTGGTACCGGTCAAATTTATAATGGGCAAGCAACAGAGTCACCGGAATTTCCCCGGCAACGTCTGCCGGCCTGACCTTACCGGCGGCAAACCCTTCGGCTAGAATCCTGACGGTTTTCACCGCGTTTGAATTGGCATAATTAAGAATGCCCGCCCCCGCTTTTCGCGGGCCGCACCGGTGCCATTTGTCTTTTTTCCCAAGCCCGACGAGCAGAAGCTCTTTGCCCTGCGCGAACGCCGGATTAAAACCGTGAAACTGCTCGCCTGATTTCCCCGTAAATCTTTTTTCCTTGAGCACAAGTTCGGCGACTTCAAACGCGGCAGGGTCAAGCTTCTCAAGGTCTTTGAACGGCTTGGATTCGCCTTCAAAGACGCCCACGGCAAACAGGTCGACTTTGGTCAGTTTATCTGTATAAAAACGGCTGGTTAATTTCATTTACAACTCCTCATGGTTATGTTTTAAGGATTGCACGGGCAACATTCGTTTGTTTCTTTCTTGGCCTCCGGCGCGGCGGCAACGGCTTTCGGCTGGACCGCCGGAGAAGCGCTCACGGCCTCAACCGCTTTCGGCTGTGCCACGGCAGCCCGCGGCTGAAAGGCCGTTCTATAATCTTCGTCAAATTCCAGTTTCCCTTCAGGGTTGTATTTTTTTCGACCGGTTTTCTGCCCCTGGTCATAGGTATCCACATATAGAATCCCGCCGTCTTCATAATAAGTCACGACATGCCCGTGCGGCAGGCCATTGATAATGTTCCAGCGCGTTTTGACTCTGCCTTTAAGGTCATACACATCCACCATTTCGTTGGTGGCTTTGGCGAGCATCATTTCCGAATATTCTTTCCGGATGACAAACCCCAAATCCCGAAACGCCTGCTGGTCGAGCTGATTGCGGCCGCTCGCCACGTCATCGATGTAGGTTTTTTCCACCCGCGTTTTTAGAATTTGTCTTTCGTCGGAGGCAAGAGGAAACCCGCGAATCATTGAGTAGAACGCCGCGTCAAACTGATCGAGCATCTGGCGGTGTTTCATTTGTATATTTTTGTCTGTGAAATACTGCTGGAACACGCCGCCGGCTGATTTCACGGCCTCCGCCGCCTGATGTTTCGTTTGAAGAATCGCGTTCAGGGCGCCTTGTTCCGGAGAAACATAACTGGATAACGGGTTGACGGCTGGCGCCTGTCCGGTCGCCGCAGGATTCACCGACGCGGACGGATTTTGCGCCTGAAGATAATTCTGAACTACGCTGCTGAGAATCTCCGCGCCGGCTGATTTTTGATCCTTCACGGCGCCGGTTTGAGCGAATATTCCTCCGCCAAAGCCAAAAACAGCGCACGCGGACAGAAAACATATGAATGCTTTTTTCACGTCAACTCCGGAGTTAGGTAGGGTTATTTTATTGCGAATTGTGAAAACCGTCAAATCATTCGCAACAAGGGTGTGCTTCATACGGTCCTTATAAGTATAGACGGAGAAGCGTTGGGGAATGCGGCCCTGCTCAGACAGTGACCCCTACGGGGTCAAACTCGCATTACCGCATTCCCCGACGCTTCTAACGTGTTATGAAATCTGGAAAAGTGGGAAGGATATGTGTTTTTCCACGTCCGACAAAAAAGCGCGACGGGTCCGCCGGGCATTTTAGCGGAAGTTTGGACCGCAGGGGGCGCTGCGTGAGTGGCAAACAGCATATCCTTCCCACTACCTTCGTGTATCCGGGGAAATCGCTGTATGAAGCAGGATGAACGCGCAACAAGGGGACGCATAACATTCGAGTCGAGAATTGCTCGCCTGAAACAACTCTCGAGAATCGTCTCTTGCGTTGCGTCTCTTCTGAAGCTGAATGCCGGTTGGGATATTCGCCGACAAGGCAACTGCTTGCAAGAATTACGCGGAAGCTCCGATGATTCTGGCTTGCGTAATCAGACGGGTTAGATGGTTCGCCAGGTTGAGCGCAAAGGACTCTGCCGCCACCCACATGCCTGAACGGGTTTCGACGAAGGCGTCCGGAATGTCTTCAATCGCGGCCGCGGCAAGCTCGATTTTATAAAGAAGCGCTTCCTCAATCTCACGGGCACCCCATCCAAAATTTCTCGTGGCGTCGCGGGAACCTGCGACGCGGTCGGTTAAAATGATTTTAACCCCGTCCGTTCTTGAAATTTGGGAAAGGACTCCTTCCGCCATGTCAAAATCGGCGATTAAATAAACATCCTGCCCCGGTGCGGTGTTCATTGAGCGTGCAATGGATTGGTGCTCGTTTCTTGTCATCACTTCGGGTTTCGCCCACGCGGGGATCCGCGAGTCCGCGCTGAGCCCTTTTCTGAGTTTTGCCAAGTCATCGACAGGCGCATCGGAAGGAGCAAGCAGAACAATTTTATGGCCGCTTAAAGACAATTGGATCAGATGTTCAACATTCACCGGCGATTTTTCGTTAATCCGGCTGTTTAACACCGCGATATCGCTGCGCGTGACCGGAATGAAAATCGTTTTGGATGACTGAATCCCCGCCGGCGGCATGGCCTGCATCAAACGAAGCTCGGAGCGGCCGAAAGATGAAGGGACAGGATAATCGCCGGCATGCGTTGGTTCAACATTTTCCAGCTTTGGCATTTCTGTTTTTGCGGGAGACCCATCAATCCCGGGCCCAAAATTATCTCTGTCAATTGTCGGCCCACGATCCACATAAATAATATCTCCTCCGGCAGACAGCATCTCTCTTGAAGCAGATAAAATTGTTGCTGAAATAATTTCTTCCAAAATCGCCGGCCCTGTTTTCATCGTCACAACATGCCCATCCAAAGCCGCAATACCTTCCCCCAAATAATGAGCCACCCGGTGAGAAAAACGGTTCAGTCCTTCCGCCAAAGCTCTGGCAGAATCAGCCCTAAAACTTGTTCCCTTAATGGTAATGATAAAAACCTGATTCCCCAAAAAATCTCGTGTGCTTTCAACTTGCACATCTTTGTCCCCCCGGACATTTACAGGTTTTTGCTCGGGGTTTTCCCGCAATTCAGAACGGGATTTGTCAGATGGCGTTCCCTTCTTTGCCGGCACATTCCGCACGCGTTCATGGTGCGGCAGGACACCGCGCGGGGTGCGCGCCAGCCGAAGCGCATAATAGTAAACGCCGGCTTCCGGTGAAGAACTAAAGCTTTCTTCCAAATAAACACGCCTGTCCGGAAATTTTTTCCTCAAAATATCCTGAAAAGCCGTCAAGGCGTTCAGAACGGTTGGCGCATTTGGCTGATAGGCGGAAACATGGATAAGAATTTCATCTTCATCGCCTGTAATTTCCACCAGGGAATTCACTTCAACGGGAGACGCTTCTATGCTTGTTTGTGTCTCAATCGCTCCGACCGCCGAAGGGAATTCCCCTTTTCCTTGAAACGCCAAAACCACCTGCGCGACAAGTTCCTTCCCGAAATAAGCCCCCCAGAGGCCGTTTGGCAATACCACATCCTGCCCTGTTTCATCCTGAAACATCAACGGCGATTGCATCACGCGGGCAAATTCGGATTCCGCCGGATGCACTAAAATTTCGCCGTGCCGGGTTTTGGTCGAAGATGACGGGCCAAACAACGCGGCAACAGAAGCTGAAACAGACGATGGTGAAATCGGCAACGGCATCTGCGGGCCCATCATTTGCCGAACCAACTCGGGGATCGTACCAACGGGCCCGGCGACAGGTGCGCTTCGCGTTGCATTCGCCATTTGGCTCAACAATGTCGTCCCCCCGGATTCATTCCCGCGCGCCCTCAATTCCGAGCGGGGAATTGTTGCTTCCGATAGACTGCTGGCACTGACACTATAAATTTTTGAAGTCCTGCCCGACTCTCTGCCCGGGAAATCAGCGCTTTCTTTAAACCCATACCGAGCAAAAATTCGGGACGCATGCTGATTGGAACTTTTAACTCTCAACGTAATTATACTTGTGTCATATTGATCATTGGTTAAAACTGCCTTTGCCGCTTCATGCAAAAGATCCCTGGCAATCCCGCGGTTCCTGAAATCCTTGCCTACCCCAAACAAGGATATGTATGCCACAGTTCCATATGCCGAATCAGTATCATCCGGATACCCGATCATCACGCCGAGAACTTGTCCGTTTTTTATATAAACATGACTAATCCCGCCAATATCAGAATTTAATGTTTCGGCAAGTTTATCCCGGGTAATTGTTTCATCCGGCACGCCAGCCTCTGCCGCCAATGAATTCCACAGCACGGCGGCCTGCTCGACCAAAGCTGTATTTGACGGCAAAAGCGGGACAATATAGCCCGCATAGGGATTTTGTTCCGAAGCAGGCATTCCTTCTTTGATCATTTCCTCCGGAGATAGCCGCTCCCCGGCTTTTTCGGGAATCGTCGCCAGCATTCTTCTTGCCCCGACAATATAGGCCGCTGTGCCCAAATCCGTATTAAATTCACGGCTGGTTGCCCATGTTTTCATCACGGCTTTTGTAATAAGTTTTCTCAGCCATTTTTGCAACTGCTCGGCAGTTTGATAACGGTTTCTGAAATTCTGTTCTTTTTCCTTCATCGAAATTGCCACGCCGCCCACGCTCGCCAGAATAGACGGAATTACATAAATACCCCTTTTAAATAAATTCCGGATCGCTCTTTTCGTCGTCCCTCCGTTAGCCGCTTCACTGACAATTTTTGTTTTATCGCCAATCAACCGTTCGTTCAATTCGGTGATCGTCCCTTCTTTTGCCGCGGGAATAATCAAAACTGTCCCAAAAGATAAAATAGCGTCATTGCCCGCATTAGTTAATCTCGTTAAATAATCACCGTCAGTTTCACCAACTTTTTGTGGCAGGTCGGCTTTACGCGGTAAGACCGTGGCCCCATCCACAATGTATTGTCGGGCACCTTCGCCATATTGAACATTTTCTTCAGTTGTCACTCCTGTAATGGCGGGTGTTTTTTGCCAACCCCTGAAATTCTGAATTTTTGAAAAATCTTCCCCTTGAAATCCTTCAAGATTAACAATAGCTCCGCCTACGTCGCTTAACGCCTGGACAACCACACCTTCTTCGAGCGCAAACGACGCTGTTTTAGATCCTGCCGCGCCGAAACCTTGAACGCCAAGCGTCAATCCCGCGATCGGTTTTTCCATTTTTTGGCGTGCCGGCCAAATTAATCCCGCAAGGGCTTCGGCCGCCATCACAACTCCCTGACCGGTTGATTTATCGCGATATTGAGACCCGCCCTGAGTGACGCTTTTCCCCGTAAACCTCGACAGCATTGAAAAACTATGCCAGCGGTGCCTGTTCGCGTAGCTCACCAACTCATTTAATACGGCGGGCGACGTAATCCTGCGATCATTTTTATCCGCCGCCTTCAGCAACTTTACAAGCTTGGGTCGATTCTTGAAAACCGGGTATTCCTTCCGGTGCTTCAACATAAAAATAAGCGTTTCATCAAGTGCCCACCCCATTAGTTCTTC
>CAZFUU010000103.1:0-5715 GCA_964522565.1 uncultured bacterium
AAGCATACTCTGGATAACGGTGTGCGAGGCGGAATTGACATTCCTGATTGTCGCGGCGGGATTCATGCTGATTCTGCCGTTTCTGTCGCCCTATTCCGGGGCAGGATGGCTGGCAACAGTCATACCCGTCAGTTTGCTGATCGCCTCTTTGGCTTCGCCCACAGACCCTTCCGCGACGCTTGCCGTAGAACATCAGTACAAAGCCAAAGGCCCGGTTTCCTCAACCATCATGGGCGTCGCCGCCTTTGACGACGGTCTCGGCATCATGAATTACAGTGTGGCCGTGTGTGTCGCGGGCTCAATGATCTCGGGTGAGGCGCTTGATTTCGGCACACTTTTAATACGCCCCGCGGCAATCATATCGGGCGGGATATTATGCGGCATCCTGTTTGGCGCGGCTTTCAATTTTCTTACCCGTTTCATGAAAAAGGATTCGGAAGGCGCTTTTATCGTCGCCATCTTCGGATTGATCTCATTATGTTTTGGCAGCGCGCAACTGCTGACGGTCGATCCTTTGCTGGCAACCATGTCGATGGGCGTGATCGTCGTCAATTTTAATCCCAGCCGGGACAAAATATTTGCCATGCTGGAACGATACACCGAAGAACTGATATTCGTTCTCTTCTTTACCTTAAGCGGCATGCATCTTGACCTGGACGTATTTTTTAAAAGTTTCATGCTGGTTTTCCTGTTCTTCATTTTAAGAAGCGCGGGAAAAATAACGGGCGTCGCCGTTGGAGGGTTCATATCGGGGGCTCCTTCGAATATCAGAAAATTCACCGCCGGGGGCCTGATCCCGCAAGGCGGGATCGTGGTCGGGCTCGCGCTCATGATGAAACAGAACCCGGCTTTCGGCCCGATATCGGATATCATCATCAACGTAATAATCGGAGCGACGGTCCTGCACGAAATTCTCGGCCCGATGATATCCAAAAAAGCGCTTGTGCTGGCGGGTGAAATCGACCCGCACTGCTGAAAAAACGTATTCTGGAGTTTGATAAAGTTTACCCCCGTAACACGCAAAGCCCCGGCTGTGAAGACGGGGATGGATGGGCACGATTTTCCCGAAGGGTTTTCCCCCAAGGCCACGCCTGTGAAGGCGTGGTACGGGGTTTACAGCCAACGAATGCGTCGCAAGGAATGGAAAAAAGAGTTTCCCGGACATTGGGCCTCGGGTGGTGTTCTGGCGCCCAAAAACCAGTGGCCGCACCACCCGCAGCGGATATTGAAGCTAAAAAGCAGGTGAAGGTTAAGATCTCAAGAAAAAATCCTGGTATGGGTGGATGAAAAAAAACGGGAATGTTCATTAAGGCCGAATAGGAAACCAAGTGACGGTTCTTGAAACCAGTAGCAGGGGGAATGCCCCTTGGGTGCCTTGGGGTCTGACCCCCATTTTCAGGTCCGTTCCAACAGGGTTTGGTTGGCTTTCACGTCTACCATTGCGCAAGTTATTCGGATTTGACCCCTAAAGTTTTATCTGATAATGTCTGATGATATATAGTGGGGAAAAGCAGCTTTTTCCATAACGGTTTCATCATGAAAGGAGACCTGAAATGGCATTTAGCGCGATTAGTCAGAAAACAGGGCAACCCTATTATTTGCACCGGAAAGAAGTGACCCTTCGCGGCGGGCGATTGCAGACGATTTACTTTTTCGGCAAGGAAGCCAAAGAGGGCGCGGTGGATCAGTTGCCTCCCGGGTATTCCATCGGAGAGAATTCGAAGACGGGGCTGCCAATCCTGAAAAAGGCCTGACGGATTAAGCATCAAAAAACAGAATTTTTGCAGTATTAGCAAGGGGATTGTTGTTAATTGTCATCTCAACACCAAATGGAAATACCAGGTTCAAACGTTGTCGCGATTATCCTGGGCGGTGGACAGGGAAGGCGGCTGTTTCCGCTGACGCTTTCCCGGTCGAAACCGGCCGTCCCAATCGGGGGAAAATACCGGCTGGTGGACATTCCGATCAGCAATTCCCTTCACGCCGGCATCAAACGGATTTTCGTGTTAACGCAGTTCAATTCGGCGTCACTCAACAATCACATTCATAACACCTACCGCTTTGACCACTTCAGCCGCGCGGCCGTGATTTTGCTTTCGGCCGAGCAAACGCTGACGAATGAACGCTGGTTCCAGGGAACCGCGGACGCGGTCAGGTGCCATTTGCCTCATTATCATCTGGAAGACGACGATCACGTGCTGATTCTGTCGGGAGACCACCTTTACCGGATGGATTATCAGAAGCTGATTAAATTTCATGAGCAGAGCAAGGCGGATGTGACGTTGTCGACCATTCTGGTGGATGAGGAACTGACGGAAGGATTCGGGGTCCTGAAAATGGATTCGAAAGGGCAAATCACGAATTTTGTCGAAAAGCCCAAGACCGCCCACGAGCGCGCCGGTTATGAAATCGGCGAAAAAAAACAGTATTACGCGTCCATGGGCGTTTATTTGTTCAAGGCCTCGGTGTTGAAGGAACTGCTCAAGGGCGATGAAATCGATTTTGGAAAGGAATTGATTTACAGGGCGATCAAGCAATGCAAGGCCTTCGGGTATTATTTTGACGGCTATTGGCGCGACATCGGAACCATCGGAAGTTATTTCCAGACATGCCTGGAGCTGACGGGCCCGTATCCGAAATTCCGTTTTTATTCGCCGAAGGGCAATATTTTCACCCATCCGCGTTTTTTGCCGCCATCGCAGATTCTCAAGTCGAAAATCGAGAATTGCATTTTGTCGGAGGGAACGGTTATCTATAACGCCAATCTTGAAGAATCGGTCATCGGACTTCGCTCGGTCGTTCATAAAAAAGCGTCGGTCAAGCGGGCGGTCGTGATGGGGGCGGATTATTTTGAATTCGAATCGCCGCGCGTCAGCAAAATTCCGATCGGCATCGGCGAGAATTCAGTGGTGGAAAATGCCATTATCGATAAAAATGTCCGGATCGGGCGCGACGTCGTGATCAAAAATGCGAAAAAACTCATTTCGGCCGACGGCGGAAATTATTATATCCGGGAAGGCATTGTTATTGTGCCCAAGGACGCGATTATCCCCGACGGGACGGTGATTTGACGGTGGGGAAGATTAAAGACGGGCAGGGAGCTGACGGAAACGATGAAATATAAAAATATTTTGATATATCTGGCGGTCGGCGTTGCCATTGTGCTGCCCGCGATTGCGGGTGTTTTTATCGCGAAGGAAATCGCGAACCGTCAAATTAGCGCGAAAATCGAAAACCCGAAACTAAAAGGGCCGAAATCCGCTCCTGTCCGGCTTGTGGCCTACAGCGATTTTCAGTGCCCCGCCTGTTCGTTCGCCGCCGAAAAAGCGGAAGAATTTTTTAAAGAGTTCAGCCCGCACGTCTCCGTGGAATTCAGGCATTATCCGCTGAAAATGCATCCCCGCGCCGTCGAGGCCTCGCTTGCGGCTGAGTGCGCGGCCCGGCAAAATAAATTCTGGTATTATCATGACCGGCTGTTTCACGACCGGGCGCAATGGGCTGCGCTAGCGAACCCGATCGAGGTATTTTGGCGATTTGCGCTTGAAGGCGGGATCGACATGAAAAAATTCGAAGCGTGTATGGTGGATCCGGGCGCGCTCATTGCGGTTGAAACCGACAAGCAGGCGGGAGATGCCGAGCAGGTCGGCGCGACGCCGACATTTTTCCTGAACGGCCGGCGGCTGGTCGGAGGAAAACAGTTCGAGGATCAGGCGAAAGCGATTGCTGTGGAAGAGCTGGAAGCGGTCGGCATTGCCGTGCCGGCCTCGGCTCTGGCGGAAAAATCACAACCTTTGTCGGGTGGATTCTCAAAAGAGCGACTAAGTAACAATGCATAAGCCCTGTAACATTTGAAAACACATGTCATTCCGGCCAAGCGTAGCGCGAGCCGGAATCCAGAAGAAAAACACTAGATTCCCGCTTTTCACCGCCTCTGGCGGGATTCCGCAATATGCGGTGAAGCGGGAATGACAACAAAGTGAAATAGTAAGAGACTTTTGAATGGCTGCTTAGCAAAATACCCGAGAATCAGGGAGGCCGATGATGACGGTTAAAATGAATATTCTTCTGCTTTTTAGCAGGGTTCTTATCGGCGCGGTGTTTATTGTTTCCGGCTGGGAAAAACTTCTGGCGCCGGTTGAAAATTTTCAGGCGTCGCTGGAGGCCTATGAAGTGTTTCCGGCCATGTTCATTCCGCTGATTTCCCACACCGTGCCCTGGATGGAATTTGTGATGGGGATCTTAATTGTGATGGGTTTTTTGACGCGCGCTGTTTCGTTTGTGATCGGCGGTTTTCTGATGGTATTCATTCTTGTGCTTGCGCGCACAGTCATTCTCGACCTGCCGATTGCCTCCTGCGGATGTTTCGGTGACTTCGTGTCGCTTTCGCCTCTGCAGTCGCTGGTTCTGGATTCCGGGTTGTTGATTTTAACGGCGCTGGTTTTCAAGTGTTCCGCCGGGAGGTTTTCGGTGGATGCGATTATCAAGGATGTTACGCGCCATGTTGAAGGAGAGAAGGCCTTATGATTAATTTTTTTCGTTTGCATGTCTTGGGATTTTTTATTCTTGTTTTAGGGCAGTTCTCGGGCTGCGCATGCCGTTGCGATGTCCAATCTGAATTACCGGCGAAAACTGCCACGGTTTCTTCGACCGAAAGCGAGTCATCAATCGCCGCGCGCGTCGGGGGTTCGGTCATTTCCGAGCGCGAGCTTGAGGACGCGGCGAGGATGGATTTAAAAAAATACGACGCTGAAATATATGACATCAAGTCAAGGCATCTGGATGATCTGGTTGACGCGCGTTTGCTTGAGCTGGAAGCGGAAAGCCGCGGGATATCGCGCGAAGCGTTGAGACAGACAATTGAATCGGGGCAGGAAACGGTTTTTTATGGCGGCCTTCGCAGTAAACACGGCGTCGAGACACATTTGCGGGTGCCTCGTGCCGAGATTGGCATTTCCGGAAGCCCGATGCGTGGGGCGAAGACAGCTGCCGTGACCATTGTCGAATTTTCCGATTTCGAGTGCCCGTTTTGCGCGCGGATTCAGCCCATCATGCGCCAAATTCGGCAGGAATATCCGGATCAGGTTCAATTCTCGTTCAGGCATTTCCCGTTGCCGTTTCACCGGCGGGCGCCGCGGGCGCACGCCTCGGCCATTTGCGCCGGCGAACAGGGCAGGTTTTGGGAATACCGCGATATGATTTTCGACAGGGGTGTTAAAATTGAGCCGGCCAATCTGATTTCTTACGCGCGCGAACTTGGCCTCGATCTTGGGCAGTTTGAGGCCTGCGTCGATGATCCGCGGCATATGGAAAAGATTCGCAGTGATTTCCAGGATGGCGTTGAAGCCGGAGTCCAGGGTACGCCCGCATTTTTTATCAATGGCCGGCTTATTTCCGGCGCACAGCCGTTTGAGGTTTTTGCGCGCATCATCGATGAAGAATTGAAGAATAGTGATCGGCCATAAGTTTTAAGTAATAAGTTTCGATGAAAACAGCGCGCGATGATGTGCGAACTTGTTGCAACTTGTAACTGTACGCGATGCGTTTTACGCATTCTCTCATCCCGACCTTAAAAGCAGCTTCAAAATGCTTGACGTAAGGGCTTAAAACCGATAACTTACAACCTTTAACTTTCCTGACTGCTCCATATGGCCAGGTAGCTCAGTCGGTAGAGCAGAGGCCTGAAAAGCCTTGTGTCGGCGGTTCGATTCCGTCCCT
>CAZFUU010000104.1:0-5646 GCA_964522565.1 uncultured bacterium
GAGACGGGCGGGCCGCTTTGGGCGAATCGAAGTTCCATACCCGTTATCTGGTCGTAATCCCATTGAATCATAAAAATCCACGTCGAGAAAACTCCTTGGGGGGTTTTAATTTGGCGAATAAGCGAAGCGTCCACAATCGGATTTTCAAAAAGGTCGACAGGGCGTAAATCAATCCCGACCAGCATCCGGTCGTCTATTTGATGGCGAAAACCGGGGTACAAGATGTGCGTATTCATATAGTAATAAGGGTACCTGACGACCGGGAAAAATTTTTCATCCGGTATCCCGCGAAGAATTTCCCGGAGGTAACCGTATCCGGCAACCGTTTGATCTCCGTATATATCGATGCGGCGCTCTTCAAGGGTTTTTTCAGAGAGAACGCGGAAATCTTTGGGCGTGTTGCCGAAATTGCTTTTGATTTGACCGATGAAAGCGGGAAAGAGAACGATAAAGGCAAGGGAAAGACAAGCCGCAGAGGCCGCCCGGATTGGCGTAGAAGTATCCGAAAAGTTAAACCGCATAGGGTATTTTTGTCATGTCAGTAGTTGTTCCCCGCTAATTTAATGGTCATCATATAATAAAAAATGCAGGACTTAAACAATAATAAAACGTTTCGGGATTTTCCATGTGTTTTGGCCCGTCCCGGGCCTGTTTTTTACCTGAAAATACGATCTGGCCCGGCGAAATGGCACGCGGTATTTCCGCGCGAAAAAAGGGCCGAAAAACAAATTATGTTGCATTTGTTTCAAAAATCCATATGATTACCGCTGTGAGTAAGCCTCGTTCGGCGCTGTAGCAAAGCGAGAACCTGTTGTTTGGGCGTGGCAAAAGGGGGCGAGCCATGCGGGGGAAAGCGTTCCCGTTCATCTCCGAACGCGCGATTGAATTGTTTTTCTCGCGCTGAGGAGCAATTGACGAATAAATGTGAGCACTGCTAGAAAGTTTGACTTCCGGGCGGCCTACCTTTATTCAAAAAATCAAGATAGAGAAGAGGATAGAAAGAATATGGCGAAGAAACTATACGTTGGCGGATTGTCTTACAGCACCAGCGAAGATACATTGAGAAACACGTTTGCGCAAGCAGGGTCCGTGCAATCGGCCGTGATCATTATGGATAAAATGAGCGGCCGGTCCAAGGGATTCGGTTTTGTGGAAATGTCGAGCGAAGAAGAAGCCGCGAAAGCCATCGAGCTTTTCAACGGCAAGGAACTAGACGGCCGGACTGTAACGGTCAATGAGGCACGTCCGCAGGAGGAAAGGCCCCGCAGGTCGTTCGGAAATAATCGCGGAGGACAGGGCGGCGGCGGCGGTTTCGGGAGAACCAAAAGAGGAAACTGGTAGTCCCAGCCGCAGTGTTGTCGGAAACGCCGTTTTTTTCGTTTTGATATAACGAATGAACGGCAAGGTGCCGTGTTTTTTAAGTTCAAATAGAAATCGGCACCGGAAGCCGGCAACTTAGCAGCACGAAACAAGTTAACACAGCGCGCCTCGTTGGCGGGACGTCTTAGTCCCTCAACCGGGCGCGCTGTTGACTTTATACGGCGCCATGTTATAATTTTCGCGCTTTTACCCCGTGATACGGCCGATCAAGCGGCGACGAAAGGATTCTCTTGAGAAATAAAACATTAATTCTAATCAAGCCCGACGGTCTGGCGAAATCCCTGACAGGCAATATTTTGACCCGCCTGTCCGAAACCAAGCTCGAAATTGCGGCCGCCAAAATCGTTCGGGTCAGCAAAGAACTTGCGGAATCGCATTATCAGCATTTGTCGGACAAGCCGTTTTTTTCCGAACTCATCCAGTATATCCAGGGGGCTTACCATTCCCGGAAAAAAGTGCTCGCGATGGTCTACGTCGGAGACAATGCCATTGACAAGGTGCGCCAGATTGCGGGCGCGACGAATCCCGAAGAAGCCGATTCCGTGTCAATCAGGGGCCAATACGGGCGGATTACCACAAAGGGAGTTTATGAAAATGTGATTCACGCATCCGCCAATCCGGAAGACGCCGAACGAGAAATCAAGCTTTGGTTCGAGCCGGATGAAATTATTTATGAACTTTATCCTTCCCAAATCGCGGAAGTCACCACGAAAAAGAGAGTTTGGTCAACCGTCGCCGTTCAAGATTCTGGCGTATGATCTCGCTTCGATCCTTTGCGCTCTCCGTTTTCTTTGGCTTAATGATTTTTTCCGCGGGATGCGACGTCCCCGGGAGCAAAGAGCCTCCCCCGAAAACAGAAATTAAAGTCGCTTTTTGGGGCAGTCACCAGGAAATCGATATTATCACAAGCGCGTTAAAACCGTGGCAGGCCGAGAACCCCGGAATCAGCGTGCGTTTTGAACACACGCCTTACACCGGCTATGACAGCAAAATTTTAACTCGCATTGTGGGCGGCGCGGCTCCCGACGTGATTGCCGCCGAAGCGGACTATTTCGTGACGTTTGCGACGCGCGACGTCTATCTGGATTTAACGCCGCTGATTCAAACAGACCCAGAATTTTCGACCGCCGAATTTTTCCCCAAAATCATGGACCGGTTTACGGTCAATTCAAAAGTGTTATCGATTCCCCGCGATGTTGCGCCGTTTGCGTGCGTGTTTTACAACATGGATCTTTTTGACAGGGAAGGAGTTGCGTATCCGACAGATGACTGGACATGGAATGATTTGCTTGCCAAAGCCAAAGCGCTGACCAAGGTGGACAAGAGCGGACGCGTTACGCAATACGGTTTTTACGGCTGGGCGTGGCAGAATTTTGTTTACGGAAACGGCGGGGTGCTGGTGAACAATCCGAAACATCCGACGCGTTCCCGTTTCAGCCACCCGCGCACGATCGAAGGGCTTCAGTTTTTCTCCGATTTGATTAATGTGCATAAAGTGATGCCGACGCCGATGGCGCTGGCGAATGCGGGCATGGGAATTGATTTGATGTTCGCAAGCGGCCGCATCGCGATGTTTCTTTCCGGAATTTGGGAAACCCCCGCGCTCAGGCAGAAACATTCTTTCAGGTGGGATGTCGCGATGTTCCCTCAGAATCCCAGAGGAATCAGGAAATTCGGCAGCGGCGGAACCGGTTACGGAATTTTAAAAAACACCAAACACCCGGAAGCCGCGTGGGAAATCGTTAAAGCCCTGACGAGCGAATCCGTTCAGGCCGAATTGGCGGGCCGCGGCCTTGCTCAGCCGTCGCGGATCAAAGTCGCGCAGGGCGAACATTGGGCGGAAAGCCCTCTGCCGCCGGCAAATAAAAAAATGTTGAACGAGGCGGTGAATTATATTATGTTCGACCCCTTTTACAGGGGCTGGCGTGAAATACAGTCGAAATGGATCGACCCGAAGCTGGATCTTTTAAAAGCCGGGAAGATCACGGCCAAGGAAATGGCCGACGAGCTGGACGCCCAAATCACCCAACAGCTTCAGGCCAATTAGACGGAGAGCGCGGAGATCAGATCTCAGAAGGCAGAAAAACTTCCATTTCTGTTCTATGTCATCTGGTCTCTGTTTTTTTCATAAAGGAAAAAATTTCAATGTCAGTTGTAACGGTTCAAAAACAAGGAAAAAAAGAAACGAAGCAATACGAAAGCTCCCACGGCTATTTTACGGCCGACGGGATGGAATACGTCATCACCAGGCCCGATACGCCCCGCCCGTGGGTCAATGTGATCTCCAACGGACAATACGGGACGATCGAATCACAGGCCGGCACGGGATTTTCCTGGATCGGAAATTCCAATTTATCCCGGATTACCCGCTGGGAACAGGATTTAATCCGCGACCTGTACGGAAAATTTGTTTATCTTCGCGATAACGATTCGAAAAAATTCTGGTCGGCCTGTTACAAACCCTGCCTCACGCCGTTTGATCAGTTTGAAGTGAGGCACGGGCTCGGCTATTCGGTTTTGACGGGGACGCATCAGGGCATCCGGTCGGAGAAAACGGTTTTTGTCGATCTCAAGTTGCCCGTTGAGGTGTGGACGCTGAAGCTGACGAATGAATCGGGCACGAAGCGCAGTTTGAGTATTTTTTCTTATTTCGAATGGTGCCTCGGAAACGCCGGCGACACCCACCGCGAATTTCAGAAAACGTTTATCGAAACCTCCTTTTCGCCCGAAGACGGCGCGATCGTCGGGAAAAAACGCGCGGCCCTTGTGCCTCCGTGCATTTCGACGGGGCTGTCGGAACATCCGGTTGAAGCATTTCATGCGCTGACCAACGCCTCCGTTTCGGCTTATGACGGCGACAAGGAAACTTTTTTCGGGAGATACGGGGATGTTCAGAATCCGAAAGGAGTCGCGGCCGGCCGGTTGTCTAACCGGACGGGAAAACACTACGATTCTATCGCCGCGCTTCAAACCGATATCGGCCTTGAACAGGGAGAAACGAAGACGCTGATTTTTCTTTTGGGGTCGGCGGCCAGTCCGGCGGTGTCCAAAAAGGCGATCGCGAAATACCAAAGCGAGAAAGCGGTTGAGCAAGGATTGGCCGGAGTGAAAAAGTTCTGGCTTGATCTGCTTGGGAGAAGCTGGGTCGAAACACCGGACGCGGCGTTTAATTTGATGACAAACATCTGGGCACGCTACCAGGCGATTTCATGCCGCCTTTGGGCGAAGTGCGGATATTATCAGTCGAGCGGCGGGTACGGCTACAGGGACCAATTACAGGATTGCCAGGTTTTTTTCCCCATTCGGCCGGAATGGGCGAAGGAACAGATCATCCGCCACGCCGAACAGCAGTATCCCGACGGCGTTGTCCGGCACTGGTGGCATCCGGGAACGAACATCGGCCCCGTGACGAATCACAGCGACGACCTGTTATGGCTTGCGTTTATCACGCTCAACTATCTGGAGGAAACGGCGGACTTTGATTTTCTGAATACGAAAGTTCCGTTTTTGCCCGACCCGAAAACCGGAAAAATTAAAACAGCGACGATTTACGAACATTGCCTCGCTTCCATCGATAAAGTCCTTTCGCGCTGGTCGAGGCGCGGCCTCCCGTTAATCGGCGAAGGCGACTGGAATGACGGCATGAGCCATGTCGGGCCGGAATGGAAAGGCGAGTCCGTTTGGCTCGGCCATTTTATTTACCGGATCCTGAACCGGTTCGCGCCGGTTTGCGAATCGAAAAAGGACAAAAAGCGCGCGGCAAATTATCTCAAACGGGCCAAAGCCGTCAAAGAAGCGATTAATAAATTCGGATGGGACGGCAAGTGGTATATCACGGCGACCCGCGACAACGGAAAACCACTTGGGAGCAAAACCGAAAAAGAAGGGAAAATCCATCTCAACGCGCAAACGTGGGCCGTGATTCACGGCACTGCTACTCCGGAACGCGCGAAACAGTGCATGGCGGCCGCCGAGGAAATGTTATTCAAAGAATACGGCCCGCTTCTTTTGACCCCCGCGTATTCCGTAACGGATGAAACCATTGGCTATCTTTCCAGATACGCGCCGGCAGTTCGCGAAAACGGCGGGCTGTATACGCACGCGGGAACCTGGGCGGTCCAGGCATTGACTGTGATGCGCGAGGGCGACAAAGCGTGGAAAGTTTATCAGAGTTTCTGCCCGGTTTTGCGCGGGAAAAATCCCGAAAAATATTACGCTGAGCCCTATGTACTGCCGGGAAATGTTGACGGGCCGGAATCACCGCAC
>CAZFUU010000105.1:0-2759 GCA_964522565.1 uncultured bacterium
GTCGGTCGTTATCACGACCACAGACAAAGAAGGGAATTCGGTGTCCTATCAGGAGGAAATTGACGTTAAAGACAGTTACTTTTTTATGGTCGCTTTGGGCGAACAGGAACTGGGCGGCAACATTTTCAAGGGGAATATGGAAGCGGTCGGGCGGGATGAAAAATTTCACAGTGGTTTTTATCAGCAGGGCCGCCTGGCGTATTATTTGAAAGGAAAAATCAAAGGAAAATTTCTGGTCACGTCCCGCTATGACACCGACGTGCCGCAGGGCAAGCTGTTTACGAATCTCGATCCCGACAAATATTATCCGGTCTACGGAGACGATTCTCAAATCACCTATGACGGGGAGACGCACCAGCGGTTTTATATTTTGGCGGAAATGGACAATTCCTACGTCAAGTGGGGCAGTTACAATACCAATTTTCTCGACACCGAATTGTCAACGCATAACCGCACGCTTTCGGGTTTCAAACTCCATCATGAAACGCTTTCCACGACCCGTTATGGAGACGCCAAGCGGGCTGTGACGATTTATACCGCCAAATCCGACCGGTTTGCGGATCACAATGAATTTATCGGAACGGGCGGCTCGCTGTTTTATTTAAGAAACAAGAACGCCATTGAAGGCAGTGAAAAAATAAGGGTCGAGGTGCGGGATAAAATCCAGAACATTAAAATTTACGAGAGGGATTTAAAGAACGGGACGGATTATGAAATTGATTATCCGCAGGGCAGGATCATTTTGAGGCGCCCGCTTTCGGCGGTCAGCTACAGCGACACCATTATTTCCAACGACATTTTAAACGGCAGCGACGTTTATTTGATTGTGGATTATGAATTTGACGGCCAGGACTCTTTTTCCAACCGGAACGCGGGCATTCGCGGGTATACCCATATGGGCGAACATATTCGTATCGGCGGAACGGCGATTGAAGAAAAACGCCCGGACGGCGACTACAATTTGCGCGGGGTTGATTTGGTCGCCAAATTCGGCGAAAACACCAGGGTCACGGCCGAATACGCGCGTTCCGAAAACCGGACGTCCCGGAGCGCGGTTTCATATGACGGCGGCATTACGTTCATGGATATGCCGACGGGGCAGAAGTATTTGAAAAAACCGAGCCGAAAATTTGACGACGCGTACCTGATTAAAGCGGAAACCCGCCTCAAGACCCAAACCGAATTGTCCGGGTACGTCCAGCGCATCGAACCCGGTTTTTCCAACGCCGACCTGATCAGCCAGGCGGGCCAGCGCAAGGCGGGTTTTGAGATCAGGCAAAAAGTCGGGGAATACGCCCAGATGATGTACCGCTACGACGATTCCAGTTCCACCGATAAAAATAACAAGGCGGAGATTTTCACGGAAAGCCCGAAAAGCAGTCAGGTTCATACCGCGCAGATCCGGATGGATTACGATAATTTTCTCGGAATCGCGGAATACCGCCATCAAAATGTCCGGCACTATGACGAGTCAAGCCGCAGTTATGAAAACATATGGGATATCACGGAATATAAAAACGCCACGGCGGTCAAACTGGGTTACAAATTCACCGAAGATGTGATGCCGTATCTCAAAGTGCAGAACACCTGGGATGACGATGCCGGCCCCAACCATCAGTTCGGCGGCGGTATTGAAGCGAAAGTGATGGAAGGAAAAGGGACGGTTCGGCTGGAGCAGATGGCGGGAAATATCGGGGATTCGGCGCTTTTGAGTTTTGACGTCAAAACCTCCGACACGTCGAATGTTTATACCACGCTTCAAACGGGGCCGGATTCCGGCGAGCGCGGCCGGAAATTCAAAACCACCATCGGCAGTTCAACACAGGTCAGTGAAAGGAGCCGGTTCTACAGCGAGCGCGAACTTTCTTCCTACCAAAACGGCGAACGGGCGGCGGATATTCTCGGATATGACGTGAAATTAAATGACAAATGGGGGCTCGGCGTGAACTTTGAGCGAAGCCGGCTGCGTAAATTGTCGGAAGTGGACTCCAACCGGAACGCGGGCGCGGTGGAAATCAGTTATCTTGACCGGGAGTTCCTTAAAATTATCAGCCGCTACGAACTGCGCTACGATCGCGGCGGCTCGCCCGACCGGCTCCAGTGGCTGTTCCGCGATACGATTGACTGGAAAATTAACGAAGATTTGCGGTTTTCCTTGCGTTTTGACCGCTCCGATTCAAAAGAGGCAAGGACTTTCCGGACGGACGCTTCGTTTACCGAGCTCAATATGGGCTTGGCGTATCGTCCCGTCAAACATAACCGGCTGAATGTTCTGACGCGTTATACCTGGCTTGAGGATTTGGGCACGGACGGCCAATTTGATACGCCGGATATTTACGGAATCCGGAACCGGACCGCGGCGCATATTTTCGGGCTCGAATTCGCCTATGACCTTTTGCCGAAATATATCGGCCTGGTGGAAAAAATAGCTTATCGGCGGGGTTCCGTCCGGGCTGAGAGTCAAACGACTCATTTGAGCAATTTCCTTTGGATCAACCGGCTGAATTTTCACATCACCCGCAAATGGGATCTGATCCTAGAATACCGCATGCTGTGGGATTTTGAATTGCTGGACGCGATGAAACACGGCGTCGCGATAGAAATCGACAGGGAAATTATGGAATACGCGCGTTTCGGGATTGGTTATAATTTCGCGCATTTTGACGATAATTTAACATCACTTAATGATTACAAACATCACGGGCTGTATACCCGTTTGACGGGCAAATTTTAATTGACCGCACGGCCCGGAGCGCTTG
>CAZFUU010000105.1:2769-5611 GCA_964522565.1 uncultured bacterium
AGTTCAAAACGAAGGTAAGGAGGGTCCCTTGAAAATAATTCGGTATCTTATTTTGGCAGGTATTTTGAGTTTTCCTTTTGGTTTTGGGGGCTGCTCTTCTATCGAAGAATATCCGCGTTACGATCGGGAACTGGTGTATCAGAAACCGTATGATCTGACTTATTTGCGGGCTTTGGAGGCCCTGAATTCCTTTCCCAACTGGATTTTGGAAGAAACGGACAAGGAAAAAGGCATTATTGCCATTCAGAATACGGAATTCGGCCATCTGTTTGACCGTGATAAAGCCAACGCGCGGTTTGTGGTGAAACGAATCGGCCGGAATGAAACTTCCGTGGCGCTGGAGCCCGGTTCCCAGACCATCCAAAAAGGCGGGGAATTCCTGGAGAGAATCGATCAATACATGCAGATGACCTAACGCGGTTTTCTGTTTTCCGGCAGATGATCAATCGCCGGGACTCTTTCGCCCGCGCCGCAAAAAATTCCCTCCCATGAACTCCATAAAACCGCTTGAGGATTCGCCTGTCCTTGGGTATCCTAGTTTGTTTTAACACAAATAAAACTTTGGAGTAATCCGGTATCCTATGGATGACGCAATCGTTCTGCGGAACGTCCGCACCCACAATTTGAAAGGAATTGATGTTTCGATCCCGCACCGGAAACTGACGGTGATCACGGGATTGAGCGGTTCCGGCAAGTCCTCGCTCGCTTTTGAGACCCTTTACGCCGAGGGACAGCGGCGGTATGTCGAGTCCCTTTCCACTTATGCCAGGCAATTTCTTGAACGCATCGAAAAACCGGATGTCGAGCGGGTTTCCGGTATGCTGCCCGCCATTGCGATTGAAGCCAAAAATGTCGTCACCAATGCGCGTTCGACCGTCGGCACGCAAACGGAACTTTATGATTATTTGCGAATCTTGTTCGCGCGTATCGGGGCGACCTTTTGCCTCAAATGCGGCAACCGGGTCGAAGCAAACACCCCTTTCGGCATTTATGAAAAAGCGGCGCAAGAGTTCGGACAAACGACGGTTTCTATCTGGTTTCCGGTTGTTGGCGAAAAAAAATCGTTCAAATTGACGGCAGGCGTGATTCAGGAACTTGAAAAACAGGGGTTTGTCCGGTTTTTGGCGGGCGACAAAAGGATAGAACTTGCCGATTTGGGAAAAAGTGAAATATCCGGCCGGGAAGAATTGTATGCCTTGTCCGACGAACTGGAGCTGAACCCGGAGAATCGCGCGCGGTTTCTGGATTCGGTCGAAAGCGCCGTGCGTTTCGGGAGAGGGACTGTTTTGATACGGAAGGAATCCGGTCAAAACACGTCGCAGAAAATTTATTCCGACCGGTTCCGGTGCGAGGACTGCCGGCTGGATTACCGTCCCGTGACAGCCAACGATTTTTCGTTCAACAGCCCGGCCGGCGCATGTCCCGAATGCCAGGGATTCGGGAGGGTGATTACCATCGACTGGTCTTTGGTGGTTCCGAATGAGAGCCTGTCTGTTGAACAGGGCGCGATTGAACCCTGGACGAAACCGAGTGCCGATCAGGAGTTCCGGCAATTGAAAGCTTTTTGCCGCCGCCGGAAAATTCCGGTTGACCGGCCGTTCCGCGAATTGGAGCCGGTCCAGCGCGAATGGATCTTGCGGGGAGGGGCGGAAGACGAAGATTATTTCAGCGTGAAGGATTTTTTTGAATATCTGGGCAGGAAAACTTACAAAATGCACGTCCGGATTTTTCTCGCCAAATACCGCGGATATGTCCTTTGCCCCGTTTGCCGGGGCGCGCGTCTGCGGCCGGATGCGCTCGCGGTTCGCATCGACGGAAAAAATATCGCGGAACTCGGCGCGCTTAATTTTTCGGAGTTAAAGTCCTTTTTCGTCGGCTTGAAACTTTCCGCCCATGAGCAGGAGGTTGCCGCTCCGCTGTTGACGGAAATCCACCGCCGTATCGGTTTTTTGTTGAATATCGGACTCGGATATTTGACGATGGACCGGTTATCGCGCACACTTTCGGGGGGAGAGGCCCAGCGGATTCATCTTGCTTCCGCGCTCGGCTCGGCGCTTGTGGATACGCTTTATGTCCTGGACGAGCCCAGCGTCGGGCTTCATGAACGCGACAGCAGCCGCCTGATCGGCCTTTTGAAAGAATTGCGTGATCTCGGCAATACGGTTGTCGTTGTGGAACATGACAAAACCATAATTGAAGCGGCCGATCATATCATTGACATGGGGCCGGAAAGCGGAGAACGGGGGGGTGAAATTGTTTATGCCGGCGCTTTTCGGGGGCTGGTTCGGGAAAAAAGATCTTTGACGGGACAATATTTCCGAAAAGATTTTAAAATTGCCCGGTCATCTTTTTTGCGGGATTCTCGCGCGGATGAATTCATTCGAATTGAAGGCGCCAGCCGGCACAATCTGAAACAGATTTCCGTGGCGATCCCGCTTCATCAGTTTGTCGTCGTCACCGGCGTTTCCGGTTCCGGAAAAAGCACGCTGATTTATGATGTCTTGTATAACCATTATCTCCGCTACCGCGGCCGGCCGGTTCAGGAACTCGGCCGCGTGAGTCAAATCACAGGGTTTGATTTGATTGAAGATATGAGGTTGATTGACCAGTCGCCGATCGGCAGGACGCCGCGCTCAAATCCCGTCACGTATTTAAAGGCGTTTGACGCAATCAGGAAAATTTTCGCGCGCACACCCGAAGCCCGGCGCCGCCGGCTGGGGCCGGGTGATTTTTCTTTCAACGCCGGAAACGGCCGGTGCCCGGAATGCGGAGGCGACGGCGTGATTAACGTCGAGATGCATTTTCTGGCGGATGTGACGGTCACTTGCGAGGCGTGCGGCGG
>CAZFUU010000106.1:0-5578 GCA_964522565.1 uncultured bacterium
ATTCCTCAAACCCGAATTCTTCCGGCA
Source organism: uncultured bacterium (assembly GCA_964522565.1). GTDB lineage: Bacteria > Omnitrophota > Omnitrophia > Omnitrophales > Danuiimicrobiaceae > CAZFUU01. Next base: position 28 of record CAZFUU010000106.1, read on the forward strand.
AAAGAGTGCCTTTCGGGAGATGCTCGATATGCGGGTTGATCGCAAGGTCACAGGCAATATTAAAAAGCCTCTCATCCTTGTCTTTTCTCCGGAAAAGATGGAGGTTCAGCAAATGAAGCACTTCATGCTCAAGACATGCCGCTTTCTCTTTCGGCTCAAGCGGCTCAAGAAATTTCGGATTGAAAAAGAGATTGATCCTGTCCGTGATATTGACGCCAAGCGTCGGAATCCGGTCCGTTTCAATCCGGTTCATTTGCTGAAGAAAATGCGCGTAAAACGGTTTTGTTTTAATGAGTGAGACGATGATTTTCTCGATCATTGGAATATCCTCCTGATTGAAATTGATGGTGGATTAGGCGACCTTCGACAGTTTTTCGGTGAATTTCTCGAGGCCGAGAAGAAATTCATTGATTTGCGGGATTTTGGCGAGCTCTTTGACGAGCGCAAACGCATGGTCCACCGGGAGATCATCGAGAAACCGGGCCAGATTCGATTTCTCGGAGGCCGTGAAGTTTTCGGCGCGATCGTCTTTGGAGAAAATCCGCAAAAGCTCATCACCCGTGATCCTCAAAAGGTCAAGACGCGCTTTCTTCCCGGCCGAGTATTTCCTGACGCGCGGCCTGACTTTTGAATAGTTCGCGAGAATTTCGTCCGCTTTCACCGGAGTTTCAATGTCCCGTTTCAAACTCTCAAGAAACGCGACGGCCGCTTCCCGGCCGACAAGGCCCATCGCGCACTCGAACCAAAGCTCTTCACGAAGCCCTTCGAGCATCCTTGACAGCATCTCCCAGGACCTCGGAGACGGCAGAATCGAAAGCGGGATTTCTTCACCGCTGTTTCCAAGCAGATGAGGATACCGCGCGATCAGGCCTGAGACTTCCTCGCGGATCCTGCCGGTGTCTTTTCCCCAGCCAAGCCATTCAGCCGTCTCGGGCCGAAACTGGATATGAAGAAACCGGTCGAGAAGCGCCGGATCCAGTTCATTGACGAAATAATCGCCGCCGGACGGATTTGATGCACAAACGATCTTCCAGCCGCACGGCAAAAGATGCGTATGAATCCTCTTCTCAAGCACCAGCTGGAAAATCGCCTGAAGCACATCGAGCCGCGCGCGGTTCAGCTCATCAAGGAAAAGAACGCCGCGGCTCCCTTCTTTCGGAAACCAGGATGGTTTCAGCCATACGGTTCGGTCACCCTCTTTGGACGGAAGCCCGATCAAATCCCCGACTTCCATCTGGCCAAGCCGCAAATCCACAAAATCGAGGCGAAGTTCGCCCGCAAGAGCGCCGACAATCTGGCTTTTCCCGATCCCGTGACAGCCCCAGATAAGCGGCGTCACGTCCGTTTCAAAACATTTCTTTAACACTTCTTTTAAATGAGCGGTGTTCATGGCGAGTATCCTCCCTTTGGATTTTGGAAATCGAATGATTAAATAAATTGATTGCCTAGCGGTCATAACGAAGAATGTCGTTAAACGACCTGAACTTCAGAGAGCTCAGGGCAAGCCGCCAGCCATACGGATAATGTATCAGCTCCACAAACCCGGGTTTCGGCGTCACCCAAAAAGGCCTCAGCACTCTCCCGCCAAAGCCGCTGACACACCCCCATTGTGTCATGAATTGTTTCATGAAATACCAGCAAAGAGCCGCGACCCGGTCCCTGTCCTCGCCGGAATAAACGGGATCGGGTTTCACCTGTTTTTCTATCTGATTTCGAGAAACTGAAATCATCTCAAACGGCCGGTTGAGTTGCCGAAGCGTGAATTTCCGGCGGTTTTCGGGCCGCGACACCAACCACTTGTTTTTCCGCTTTCCTTTCGGAGGCCGCCGATAAACCGGCTTCCCGGAAAACGAAAGCAGCTTGAGAAATTCCTCAACGCTCCCGAATTTGGACCGGATTTTCGAAAGCGATCCTTTCAAGGTTTTTTCCTCCGTCACCATGCAATGCTCTGCAATCGTCCGGCAGTTAAAATAACAAAGGCCCTGGTAAATACAGCGTGAGCAGTATTTCTCCTCTTTTTTCGAACGGAACTCCCAAAAGTGATAACGAATCCGCCGCATTTTCCGGTTCTGCGCCATTGTTTTCGAATCGAACGAAGCATCCGAAGGCGAGTACGGTTTCGCAAAAGGCGACATCGTCGACACATCCGTCGGTTTGATTTTCTGCCAGCCCGAAAGATCTATCCGGAACGGCGCAGGCGGCTTCAGGGGCTGAAAAATACACCCCTTCGGTTTGATTTGATAGTCAAAACAGTTGCCCGTCATGCCATTGAGCCGGTCCCGGCAAATCGAACAGCAGTTACCCGTCAATTTGACTCCGTTTACAATCAGGAATTTCTCGCTCTCATCGCTTGAAAGGCCAAAGACGGGGTCCGACGAATGGCATTGGCGTTCGGCGCAGTGCCCGGCCAGATCTTCCAGAGGCCGGACAAAAAGACACTTCTTGTTTTTTCCTACCAGACAGGAATCGAGATTAAGAATTGAGATATCGCCGGGAGCGGGCATCACATAACTTCCCCGGATCCGGGTGTAGATTTTTCTCGTTTCGACCGGCCTTTCAGATGCCGCCGGTGAAATAGTTTTTGGGTTTGTTGACATGTTCCATATCCTCCTGATTTGAATGAATCTTCGGTTATTGCACGGCCGGATATTTCATCTTTCAGCTCCGGAAGCCCGGGCGAAAGAGCCCCGTTCCGCCGGTTTTTTTTGAAATCTTTCGTAGCCGCACGATCCGGACGGAACGCAGTTTCCGGTCAACCGTCCAAGACTATGAAGGCAATTAAGACACCGGCGTTCGAGACGATCTCTTTCGCGGCGTTTGTGGTGATCCAAAAGTTCGAACTCCCGAAATACTTCCTCCCTGCTTCCGCACCGCGTAATATCCATGTTCAGGGGATAACCGCCGTTAGAATTAATCCGTCCCGTATTCCTCCCCTGGCAAAAATGTAGGCGAAGCACTTGTCTTAGATCCTGATCCGCCCCAATATACCCGCCGATAAACCATTGGTCCCGGTAGCCTTTAATGAAACCGACTTTTGAGCCTGCGTAACGGCTGTTCAGTTCATTGACAACTTCAAGCAGAACTTGCCTGGATAACATTTCAAATCTCCCTTCGGCTTAATCACTGTTCATAAAATTGCGATATTTTCAAAGCCCGTTTCATTTTCCGGGAATCAAAAAGCGTTTCAAACCGGACCGGTTTTTTCGCGCACCGAAAACACAAGAACACCGAGCAAAACCGGCGCCAGAAAAAGACCCTCCGGAAAATATTGGCTGAACAGATATGCCGGACTATCGAAATCCGGCAGGCATTCTTCTTGATCATCCGCTTGCAGATTGCGCATCGCACCGCCATAGCCCCGCCCCCCTTTGTTGATGTGCCGGGCGGAAAAGGCCCTAAAATAAAGCCGTTCCCGCCCGCGCCTTAATCCCTTTTATCGCACGACAATTTCCCAGCCGTGCCGTTTGAACCGCCAAATTAAACCGGCGTATCTGCGTTCGTCTTTCTTGGAAATAATGACTCTCATCAGCATCGCCTCCCCTCGTTAAATAAAAAAAAGGGAGAGACGGCTTTTTAAAGGCCGGCTCTCCCTTGTGTTGCGTAATAACGCCCAAACGGTTGTGACGCCCCGTTTAGGCGGCAGCTTCCCCGTTGGCCGAAACGGCTTCCGGGCTCCAGAATGCTTCGGCAACTCCCTCCACGGAGGATTCCAGGATGGAAATCGCTTTTTTCCCGCTCGGAATGAAGTTCCCCTCTTCTCCTTTGAAAGCATAACAGATCCGAACGGACTTGTTCTTCGGGCCTCGCACTTTCGAAACCTGATACTCGGCAGTTTCGGAAATGGGCACCGACGAGACAAGCTTGCTTTCGCATTTCTTGCCCTCGGCAGGCGCCGGGATTTCCGGCGCGTTTTTGGCGGCAAGTATGGCCGCCGCAACGTCTCCGCCCAGTTCCGCCAGGATATTGAGGCCTTCTTTCGTTCTCTTGAATTTTCCGTCTTTCTTAAAAAACACCCGAACATCCAAGAACGACTTCCCTTCTTTTCCGGACCAGGAACTGATCCGGTAAATGTCGTTGGCCATTCTCGGAACATCCTTGATGATTTTGTTCCGGTTGTTGTCTTGCTCTTTCATGTTGTTCATTGTGTTGCTCCTTTTTGTGCGTTGAAATAGATTCGATTGTTTCGCATTTGATTGATTTCCTGAGATCACCTCCTTTGCGAACGGTTGCAAGATGAAGATTCGTTCGCTTGTTATTTCCTGCTTTCCAGTTCCTTGATAAACTCAAGAGGATTCTCGATTTCGGCAAGCACCTGGCTGCTTGTTTGAGGTGCGCTTTTCTCCTCTTTTCTCTGTTTGGCTTTACTCGCCACCGGGGTTTTCTTTCCGTTTTTTTGGGGCGGGAAATCGTCCGGATAACTGGAGTAACCGAAAAAGTCGAGCTTGACGTGCTCCGTTAAAAGAGACGGATTCTTCCAAATTACCACGGCCTCGCCAATCTTCAGGCCGCGAATCAGGTCGGGATCAATCCGAAATGCCTGCCCTTCCCTGACAGAACCCGCGCCGGTAAGGCCAGTTCCGATAATTCGTTCCCGGGTCTGATACGTAGCGATGGTGGTTCTCCTGGTGCCTGCTATTTTTGTGAATTTATCCACCGAATAGGGGTCATCCTGCCGGAGAATGATCTTGATGTTCGTGTTCTCCGTAACCTGCTGAGCGAAATTCGGAACTCCCCGAAAATAAAGATCTCCGGGAGACTGGTGGAGAATGGTGACCGCGAAACCGCTCGCCCGGCATTTGTTCAGAAAATCAATGAAATTGAGCTCGAGAAAACTCGACGCGTCATCGATGTAGATGGGGAAAAAATGACGGGAAAATGCCGTCATATTCCCCTGAATGTGGCTTGAGACGGCGCGGATATCCTGAATAACCGTCCGGCCGATGCGTTTTGATGTGTCCGCGTATTTCTGAAGGTCGAGCGCAAAATAGCAGATTTGATTATTTTGATAAAGGGAAAGCAAATCAATGTCCGGCGAGTCGGTGTCGAGAAGCCTCGAGAATTCGCTTCTGGACGTGAGAAAAAGATCCGAAATAAGCCCCGCCAGGAATTTGTGGTTATCCCTGAAACTGCCTACCATTTTCCCGATATCTTCTTTAAGAACCGGATTCTTGGTTTCGCTTACAAGGCGCTTGAGGGCGTTAATATCCGTGAGGTAATCATAGAGTTCCCCAAACCGTGCTTTTCGACCGGCGGAATGAATGGCATTCAAAAGCGTCAGGGCCGCTTGTTCCGCCATCCGTCGGTAAAATTCCTCGCTCCAACTCATGCTGTTGACGAGTTTGTCCTTAAGTTCCGTGGAATTGCCGCGCAAAAGAGGATTATAAGTGTTTGATTGTTCCGGATGGCTCAACGAAAAGAAGTGGAAATCATCTTCTCTCTTCTTACGGTGGACGATATAGCGGATTTTGTTATTTAGCTCCAAATCCCCTTTTCCATCGATAATAATTGCGCCTTTTCCGTGCGCAATATCGTGGGCAAGCATGGGAAGAAG
>CAZFUU010000107.1:0-5519 GCA_964522565.1 uncultured bacterium
TTTGACTCAGGCCGGATTTTTCTGGCGGGCAGTACCCCTTGGAACGAAGAAGAAATGGCGGTGCGCGTGTTCGCGCGCCTGAAAAAAACTTTCCATGATCTGAAGCTTATCATCGTTCCGCGCCATCCCGAGAAAATCGGAAAAGTGACGGGGATGCTCGAAGCAGAAGGCCGGGCTTTTCAACTCATGTCAAGTGGATGCCCCCAGGGCGAAGCGGATATTCTCGTGGTCGACGTCATGGGTGTTTTGGCGGCATTGTATGAGAAGGCGGATTTGGTTTTTATCGGCGGAAGTTTCGTGCGTCACGGCGGCCAGAATCCGATAGAAGCCGCGGCCGCGCAAAAATGCGTCATTCACGGTCCCAATGTTATTAATTTTGATTTGACGTATCGCGCGCTTGATGAGGCACAGGCGTCCTTTCAGGCCGCAAATGAAAATGAATGGTATGAAATTTCCAGACAACTTCTGGAGAACGAAGGCATGCGGATGCAAGCGGGCCGGAATGCTTTTTCAGTGATTAACGAAATGCGCGGCGCGGCGCGGCGGAACCTTGATTTTTTAACACAGAGAATTATGGCTGCGGAAAAACTTTCTGCAGTAATTTGACTGGACGCGTGAGCGGACGGAAATTGCGATTGCGCAGGCAACGGGATATCAAAGCGGTGTGGCCGGGCGCGAATCGATAGGGAGCAGACACATGAGCATGAAAAATTATTTTCGGAAAGTTCTGGAGAACCGGCCTTCTGAAGATCTGGACGTGTGTTTTTTCAGGATGATCCTGAGGATGTTGTCCTGGGTTTACGGTCTGGGCGTTTGGACGCACAGGATGATGTATCGTTCCGGAATTTCAAAACCGATCGGTTTCGTTCAGCCGGTGATTAGCATCGGAAATTTGACCTGGGGCGGGACGGGGAAAACACCGTTTGTCGCGTATCTTTCGAATTATTTTCTTCGTGGGGGGAAAGTTCCCCTGATTTTGGCGCGGGGCTACGGCTCCGACGAAAACAAGGAGTTGAAGGAGAACCTGAAGCAGGCAAAACTCGGGATCGGGGCTGATCGCGTTCGGCAGGCAAAAGCCATTCTGAAAAACGAACGCGCGGATGTGATGATTCTGGACGACGGTTTTCAGCACTGGAAAATCAGGCGGGATCTGGACGTGGTGCTGATTAATATGCTCAATCCTTTCGGGAACGGTTTTTTAATTCCGAGAGGCAGTTTAAGGGAGCCCTTGTCGGCCTTGCGGCGCGCGTCGCTGATTGTGTTGACGGATTCGGACCTGGTTTCCCGGAAAGATATCGAGACGGTTCGCGCAAAAATCAGAAAAGTAAACCCTGATGCCTCATTTGTTCTGGCCGGCCGTGAGCCGGTTTATTTTTACCGGGCCAAGACGGGCCGGCGTTTTACGCCTGACTACCTGGAAGGTAAACGGATTTCCGTGTTTACGGGTATCGGGACGCCGCGTTCTTTTTTGAAAATGTTGAATCGCATGGGAGTCAAGGCCATTTGCCATTTTGAATTCGGCGATCACCACCGTTTCAAGAATTCGGAATTGCGTGAAATTCTGAAAATGAAATCGACGCACGAAATCGCCGAAGTGGTCACGACGGAGAAGGATTTTTTCCGTTGCCGGGACTCGATCACCGAAATCCTGAACCCGTTGATTTTAAAAGCGAGATTCCGGCTTCTTGAGGGGGAAGCGGCCTTGTATGATCGGCTCGAACGGTTAACGGAAAAACGGGGAAACGCAATGTCGAATTCTCCGCAGGATTCGGCGGGAGTGAGCGATGTTTGAAACGTTCGCTATTTTTTTTATTCGTATTCTCCGCCGGATCATGGAATTTTTGCCGGTCTCCTGGTCCCTTTGGCTCGGGGAATTTTTCGGTGTCGCGGCTTATTTCGCCAGCGGACGGCGCGGGACTGCGTACGTCAATTTGAAAGCGGCGTTTGGAAACCGTTTCAATGCCGCTCAGCGCAAAAAAATAATCCTGCGCAGTTTTTCTTTTTTGGGGCGGAATATGGCCGAATTTCTTTGCGCGCGGAAAGTTGATGCCGAATATCTGAAACGGCATATCCGTTTTGTTCACGATGAGCGTTTTTGGGCCACGGCAGAGGAAAAGCGAAAAGGAACGGTTTTTTTGACCGCTCATTTCGGAAATTGGGAAATGCTCCAGATCATTTCCGGCATCCGGGGAAAACCTCTTTATGTGCTGGCCAAAGAACAACGGCACCGGCGGCTGAATGAATATTTGAACGAGATGAGGAAGATGTGCGGGACGGTTATGGTTCAAACGGGCGAAAACGTGCGGGATTTGATTCAGGCGCTCAAGGGAAATAAGGTGGTCGGCGTGCTCGGAGATTTATCGGGCGGCCGGCAGGGCCACCCGATTCGTTTCTTCGGGCGAAAGACCACCGTTTCAGACGGCGTGTTTAAAATTGCCCGGAAAGAACAATCCGTGATTCAAATGGTTTTTTCGAAACGGGTTCAGCGGGCGAATCATGAAATTTGTTTTGAAGATCCTTTCCTTATTCCGTTTACGTCCGACAAGGACAAAGACGTCCGGGAAGCCATGGAAAAATATTACCGGATGCTTGAATTCTATATTGAACGGGAGCCGGAACAATGGCTTTGGATTTATAAACGGTGGAAATATTGCTACACCAAGCGGATTCTGTTTTTGCACGACGGCCGTGCCGGCCACGCGAATCAGGCGGCCGGCATTGCCGCGGAATTCGAACGGCTGCGCGACAACAACGGGTTAAGCGAATACGAATTTCCCCATGAGGCCATAGAAGTGAAATTCAAGGATGAATGGAGAAAAAAAATATTTTACGCGATCGGGTTTTTGTTTTATCCTTGGGCGCAGGGGCGTTTGAAAATTTTAAAGTTCTTTTTGGAGCCGGCGTGCGCCGAGAAGCTGGAACAATCGCACGCGGACATTGTGATTTCGGCCGGTTCAAGCGTTCTGCCGGTGAATGTCCTGCTGTCGCGCGAGAACAACGCCAAGTCAGCGGCGCTGATGACGCCGCCTTTTCCGTATTCGCTTTTCAGATTTGATTTGCTGCTGGTTCCGGAACATGACAAAAGATGGTTTCGCGCGAAGCATGTCGTCAAAACATTATGCGCGCCGAATCAGGTCAACGAAAGAGTTCTGCTCGAAGCAGGACGGGCGCTCAAAGAAAACATTTCTTTGCGGGGGCGGCAATGCGCCGGAGTGTTTATCGGCGGAAGCACAAAGTCGTACCGGCTGGTTCCGGCGCACGTCAATGAATTTATAGAAGTTTGCCTTCAATGGGCGAATAAGGCCGGCAGGGATATTTTAGTGACGACTTCCAGGCGGACGTGCCGCGAGGTCGAGCAGATGCTCAAACAAAAACTGGCGGGGGAGAAACGATGCCGCCTGCTGGTCATTGCAAATGAAGAAAACCCGGAAAATGTGGCTTATGGGATGCTCGAGCTTTCGGATATTGCCGTGGTGACGGAGGACAGCGTTTCCATGATTTCTGAAGCGATCAGCGCCGGGAAAAAAGTTGTGGTGCTCCGGCTTGGAAACAAGCAAGTGTCCGGAAAACACGCGAGGTTTCAGGAGGCGTTGGCTTCGCGTGGGGTTATCCGGTTCGCGGACGCGCATAATTTTGAATCCGCGGTTTCCGGTTTTGAACAGACACCGGCGGCGGTTTTAGGCGCCGAACAATCGGGACGGATTCAGGAAAAATTACGGGAGTTGTTATGAAAATCGCTCAAATCCTTCCGCAGTTGAATGTCGGCGGGGTCGAAACCGGAACCGTTGATCTTGCCAAAGCTCTTCTCAAACGGGGAGACCAGCCATACGTCATTTCAAACGGCGGAGTGCTTGTAGATGAACTGACCAAGTACGGTATTCCTCATATTCAAATGCCGGTTCACGCCAAATCTCTGGCGGCGCTGGCATGCGTCAAAAAACTGGCGAATTTTCTCGAAAACGAACGTATTGACATGATCCATGCCAGGAGCCGGGTCCCCGCGTGGGTGGCGTATCTGGCTGTCCGCCGGACAAATTGTGATTTTGTGACGACCTGCCACGGATATTATTCGAAACATTTTTTCAGCCGAGTCATGGGCTGGGGAAAGCGGGTCATTGTGACTTCGCATTCGATCGGGCGCCGGATGATTGATGATTTCGGCGTTCCGCCGGAACGCATCACGCTGATTCACAGGGGAGTCGATCTGGCCCAGTATCAATTTTATCCGGAGAAATACGACCGCGCGCCTTCAGGGAAACTTAAAATCGTCAATATCGGGCGAATCACCCCGATTAAGGGGCATGCGGAATTTATCCAGGCCGTTCATCTTTTGAGCAAGCGTTTTTCCAATTTTGAAGTCGAGATCGTCGGTTCGCATGACGAAAGAAAAAATGATTATTTCCGCGGCCTGCAGCTGATGGTTGAACGGCTCGGATTAAGCCGGACGGTTAAATTCCTGGGCGTTCGCCGTGATATTCCGGAGATTTTGAAGCAAGCCGACCTGCTCGTGTTGTCTTCAAAAATCCCCGAAGCGTTCGGGCGCGTGTTGATTGAGGCCGGCGCGGTCGGAACGGCGGTGTGCGCCTCAAGGATCGGCGGGATTCTGGATGTCATCGACGAAGAAAAGAACGGGCTTTTGTTTTCGCCCGAAAACGTCCAGGAAATGGCGATTACGATGGAGCGACTGCTGCGCGACCGACCGCTGTGCAGGAAATTTTCGTCGGCTTTGCGGGAGAAAGTGGTTCAGAATTTTTCACTGGATGACATGATCGAAAAAACACGCCGTGTCTACGATGAAGTCAAACAGCAGAAAAAAATCCTGATTACGAAATTGGGGGCTCTCGGTGATTTGGTTTTGGCGATTCCGAGTTTCCGGATGCTTCGCCGGCGGTTTCCCAAGGCGTATATGGCGCTTCTGGTTGATACAAAACTTGTTCCCCTGATTCAGCGGTGCCCTTACCTGGATGAAGTGATTACGTATGTACGCGATAAAAAATGGGACAGGTGGAAGCGGCTGCTGAAACTGGGCGTGCGCATCAGCAGGCAGCATTTTGACATTTCCATCGATCTTCAAAATAATTTGAAAACGCACGCGCTTGCTTTTTTGGCGCGGATTCCGAAGCGATACGGTTATCGCCGGGGCCTTCTCGGTTTTCTGCTGACCCATCCGGTCCTGACCTGGGATAAAAATATGGCGCCGGTTGAACACCAATTCCAGGTTTTGCGGCGCGCGGGCGTGATTCAGATGGATGACCGCCTGGAGCTGTGGAGTGACGCCGAAAGCGACCGTGTGATGCTGCAAAAATTGTCAGAGTCGGGATGGGAAGGAGACAAACCGCTTGTCGGGTTTGTGCTTGGCTCAAGCGGCCAATGGCCGACCAAGCGCTGGCCCATCGAACGATTTTATCAGTTGGCCGAGAAATGCGTTCAAAAGCTTGAGTGCCAGGTTGTGTTGCTCGGATCGGACAACGAACGCAATTTCTCGGAGACGTTTCACCCGGACCGTTCAAGGGGTGTCT
>CAZFUU010000108.1:0-5479 GCA_964522565.1 uncultured bacterium
CGATGGGCACGATTTTCCCGAAGGGTTTTCCCCCAAAGCCACGCCTGTGAAGGCGTGGTACGGGGTTTATCCTTGCGATTGCTCCCGCACTTCCTGTTTTAAAAATGCCTCAATAAATTCGTCAAGATCCCCGTCCATGACACCTTGGCCGTTTGACGTTTCACAATCCGTCCGGTGATCCTTGACCATCGTGTAGGGATGGAACACGTAGGATCGAATTTGCGACCCCCACGCGATTTCCTTTTTTTCGCCGTATTGCGCCTTCATTTTTGATTTTTCTTCTTCAATTCGACGCTCGTAGATTCGCGCCTTTAACACCTTCATCGCCACTTGTTTGTTCTGATGCTGGGAGCGTTCGTTCTGGCACTGGACGACGATCCCGGTGGGGATGTGAGTAATCCGGATCGCGCTCGATGTTTTGTTGACATGCTGGCCGCCCGCTCCGCCCGCGCGGTAGGCGTCAATGCGCAGGTCGGTGTCCTTAATTTCAACGTCGATTTCCTCTTCAACTTCGGCGATGACATCTACCGACGCGAAAGAGGTATGTCTCCTTTTGTTCGCGTCAAAAGGCGAAATCCTGACAAGCCGGTGCACGCCGCGTTCCGCCCTCATATAGCCATACGCGTAAGGCCCCCGCACAAAAAACACGGCCGATTTAATACCCGCTTCCTCTCCCGGCTGGAAATCGATCATTTGCGTCTCAAACCCCCGCGCTTCCGCCCAGCGCAAATACATCCGAAAAAGCATTTCCGCCCAATCGCACGATTCCGTCCCTCCTGCCCCGGGCGTAATGCTGACAATCGCGCCGTTGGCGTCAAGCGGCCCGCTCAGAAGGCGTTGAAGTTCAAGCCCGTCAACTTCATGCTGAATCTTTTTCAGGTGCTTCTCAAAATCCGCCAGCGATTTTTCGTCGTTCCCGATCAAGGAAAGCAGTTCGGTCAACTCGACATTTTCGGTATTGATCTTCTGCCAGGGCTCCACAATCCGCTTCAGGAGTTTCAACCGTTCAATCGTTTTACGCGCTTCTTCCTGATTGTCCCAGAAACCCTGCCCTGCCATCGTCCGGTTGAGGTCTTCGATCTCCCGCTCTTTGTTCTCGAGGTCAAAGATACCCCCTTATCTCCCGAAGCCGGACGCCGACCTCATTCAGAGACGTTTGAAGGGCTAAAATTCGTTCCTGCATCGCAATCCTTTTTGTATGCCTTCACTCAGCCACGTGTTTTTCTTCTTATGCAGGTCACATTTAAACGCGACCTACAGATGGGACAGACGTGGAGCAGTGAAGCAATACACCTTTTTTGGTTCTAAGTCCAACGTATCAAAATAGATAGAAAAAAATCAAGTTAGTGTATCAATTATTCACACAGGTGTCAAATAAGGGCAAACATTTCTATCGAAACTCAAGGGGTTCACCCAAAGTCACAAGCGGCAGGCATCCGCTCATTTTAACTACAAGCCCGTCCCGCTTACGATTTTTGAATAAGCAATAAACGCAAATCGCCGATATATGAGATGGCATCGCTTCGACGGAAAATAGGTTGCTGAGAACTTCGGTAACGCGCGGAGACGGCAAAAAAACACGCAATTTAATTTTTTTGAGCAACGGAGGGAATATATGGATATATTTTGGGCTGTGAACATCGCCGCCATTATCGTTTTTATCATGGGAATCCGGATCGTCCGGCCGACTCACCGCGGATTGGTCGAGCGGCTTGGCAAATACCATCATTTCGCTGAATCCGGATTCCACTGGATCATTCCCGGTATCGACCGGATGTTTCTCAGAAATGTCACGGAAAAAATGGTCGACGCGACACCGCAGGAAATCATTACCTATGACAACCTCAACGCAAGAGTGGACGCGCAGGTGTATTTCCGAATCAAACCGGACGAGGAAAGCGTGAAAAATTCGCTTTATAACGTTCATGCCGTCGAATATCAGATCGTCAACCTTGCGCGGACAACGCTCCGAAATATTATCGGCACCCTGACCCTGAAGTCAGCCAATAGCGAACGCGGAAAAATCAATGACGAACTGCATAAAATCCTGGTCAAGGAGACGTCCGAATGGGGAATCAGCATCGTCCGAACGGAACTCAAGGAAATCGATCCGCCCAAAGACGTTCAGGAAACCATGAACAAAGTGGTTAAAGCCGAAAATGAAAAAATATCCGCTGTGGATTATGCGACCGCCGCGGAAACCGCCGCCGACGGTGAGAAGCGGGCTTCCATCAAACAGGCGGAAGGCATCAAACAGGCCAGGATTCTTCAGGCCGAAGGCGAAGCTGAGGCGATCCGCCTTGTAAATGAGGCGGCCGAAAGGTATTTTGTCGGAAACGCACAAATCCTGAGAAAATTACAGGCGGTTGAAACCGCGCTGGAAGACAACACGAAGGTGGTCGTACCGTCCGATACGGAACTCGTGAATGTCATCGGGGAATTAGCCGGCGTTCTGCCGATCAAGAAAAAAGAAGACCAAAAAGAAAGATAAAATACATTTTTCCCTAATTTCATCCTTGTGCCGGTTTAAATCCGCCGGGGCATGGTAATCGGGCGAAGCGCTATTGAATATCCAGCGGAAGAACGTGTGCTGTTATTTCACGCCGCCGTTTTCCGGGAAAAACCAGCTTCTTATATCCTTCCTCTGACGCCTTTGTTTATCCCTGGGCATTTCAAAAAGTCATGGACTTTTTCGGCGACGGCGGGATTCATCCCCGGCATCCGGGCGAGAATATCGACCGGCGTCTGGCGCAATTCGTCAATGGATTGAAACGATTTGAGCAGCATGATTTTACGCTTCCCGCCGATGCCATCGATCTGGTCAAGAACCGATTTGCTCAATTCCCTTTCCTTCAATTTCCGGTGATACGTAATCGCGAACCGGTGCGCTTCGTCACGTATTTTTTGAAGCAGCCGCAGCGCGCTGGAAGAGGGCGGCAGAACAAGGGGTTCCGTTTTCCCTGGTGCAAACACGAACTCGAATTTTTTCGCGATCGAAATCACTTCAACCCCTTCGCAATTTTGCTCCTTCAGCACCTTCAGCGCCGTGTTCAAATGGCCGCGCCCGCCGTCGATCAGAATCAGGTCCGGAAAACCGCTTTCGCGCCCGTCCATCACGCCGGCCAGCATCCGGCGCACGGCTTCCCGGATCATCGCATAATCGTCGATGCCGGCAACGTCCTTAATCCTGTAATGGCGGTATTCGACCGGGCTTGAAAGCTCCCTGTAAAAACACACCTTTGAGGCGACGGCCTTGTCGCCCTGAATATTGGAGACGTCGAAACACACGATCTTTTCCGGCAACCGCTGAAGCCCGAGAACCCGCTTCAGCTCCAGTGTCCCCCGAAGCCCGATCCCCTGTTCGGGTTTCGTCAGATGAAACCGCTTTTTCCGGAACCAGCCCAGCGCCTCGATTTGTTCCTTGAAAAACTGAGCGTCTTCAAACTTGTACTCCCGCGCGGCTTCTTTCATCCGTTCTGTCAGATAATCCATCAAGCTTTTCTTCCCCCCCTGCAAAAAATCCTTTACCTCGCGCACGAATTTGTCATATTCCGGTTTCACTTCCGGCATGATACACGGAGCGAGGCATTGGCCGATGTGGTAATACAGGCACGCGCGTTTCGGAAGGGTCCGGCATTTGCGAATGGGGAAAAGCCCGTTGATAATCCGGACAGCCTCCTTCAGCAATTTCGCGTCCGTGTAGGGGCCGTAGTAAACCCCGTTACTCGCCTTTTCACGGCTTCCATATTCGTCACCAATAACCGATTTAGCGCCTTTCCCAAGTTTTTGTTTTACAACTGAATTGTTTTTTCGAGTATCGGGGTAAATCGCCTTCCGTTCATCCCGCTTGCGCGTGATCACAAGCCGCGGAAAACGGTCGCCCGTGATTTTAAGAAGCGGATACGTTTTGTCATCTTTCATCAGCGTGTTATACGCGGGCGTATATGTGTGGATTAAGTGGGCTTCAAGCAAAAGCGCGTCTACCTCTGAGCGCGTTTCAACCGTCTCCACGTCGCGGCATTTCGCCACCATCACGCCGATTTTGGGGCCGCGAATCCGGTTCTGGAAATAAGAAGACACCCGCCTTTTTAAATCGGCGGCCTTGCCGATATAAAGGATTTTCCCGCCTGAATCCTTGAACAAATAAACTCCCGGCAGGGACGGAAGCGCCTGCAGTTTCTTGACAAATCCGGGGTCGGGCTGTTTGAGTATGTTTGACACGGGTAATTTCCTGTGTTAAATTACGCCTTCTTTCGGGTCATTTTGACAGGACTAGTTTATCAAAAAAGGAGAGTGTTTCGTATGCCAAATATTCATGCAGCCATTAAGCGAGTGCGCCGCGACCGGAAAAAACAGGTCACGAACCAGGCCGCCCTTTCGGAGCTGAAATCGCTCCGGAAAAAAATCGACGAACTTGTGAAGTCCGAGCCGGCCAAGGCGAAAGAAGCGGCACAGACGTTAATCTCAAAACTGGACAAGGCCGTTTCTCACGGACTCATCCCTCACAGACAAGCCGACCGCAAAAAATCCCGCATCGGTAAATTACTCTCAAAAATCGAGAAATAATATCTTGGGGTCGGGGCGGGAATAATGCTCTGGCCCCATATGATTTAGACGCTTGCCAGAAATGTCTCCATCGCCAGCAGCGGGTTTTGCGCTCCGGTTTTTGATTCCCAGTCAATCCGCCAGAGGTTGCGGATCAGTTTTTCAAGCGCTTCGTCCTCAAACTGGTTGACCTGCCTTAAAAAATCGGAAAGATGGCGCGGCGAAACACGGAGCGTTCGGCCAATTTCTGACTGTGAAGCCCCCTTGCCCAACAGCCGTTTGGCATGCCACAGCCGGCGAAGCTGCCAATGAATCAATCCTACAGATCCGATTACTTCGCCTTCCAAATCGAAAAAATACCTGAAAATCTTCAACGCGCGGGCGGTCTGCCGCCGCGCCAACGCGTCCGTCATCTCGAACGGATCGTAAGCAAGTACCCGGGCGGAAATTTTCCCCACATCCTCTTCTTCGATCACGTCGCCGGTGACATAAACAATGAGCTGATCGAGGCAAAGATCCATCAGCCGGCGAGAACCGCCGCATCGCTCTTCGAGCGCCTGCCACGCGTCGTTCGATATGCGTTTCCCTGCCAATCTGATTTTATCCCGAAGAAACTGGTATGCGGATTGCGCCGAAGATGAGCTGAAATGTTCGTGAAACAGTTTTTTCTTTGCCATCTGAAAGAGCGGGTGTTCCCGGCTGATTTCTTCGGCCTCAAAAATAAACCGGCTTTCGGCTACGGGTCGCTCGCAGTACGAAGCAAATGGCTCCCACGCCTTGTCCTTCATTGCGTCGATTCCGGAAATCCAGAACACCTGGCATCCGCCCATCAAGGCAACCGTCCGCGCCTGAGCCACAACCGACGGAAATTCCAGTTCATCGGCGTGATAACGGAACAGATTGGTTGTGCGCATATCCCGCGGAACAAGGGATT
>CAZFUU010000109.1:0-5450 GCA_964522565.1 uncultured bacterium
GGACGCGCGGTATTGGGAACATAATCCAGATCACAGTCCGGATCAGGTTTTTCATAATTGATCGTCGGCGGAATCAGGTTATTTTGCATCGCTAACAGGGTCGCGATCAGTTCCACGCTGCCCGCGGCGCCGATCAGATGCCCGATCATCGATTTAGTCGCGCTCACCGGTATTTGATAGGCGCGGTTGCCGAACACTTTCTTAAGGATCATCGTCTCTGTTTTGTCGTTCAATGGTGTTGAAGTCCCGTGCGCATTCACATAATCGATTTCTTCAGGAGCTACACCGGCGTTTCTCATGGCGATTTGCATCGCGCGGATGGCCTGTTTTCCTTCCGGCTCAGGGCTCGTCATATGGTAGGCGTCACAAGTCATTCCGTGCCCGAGGATTTCCCCGTAAATATGCGCCCCGCGCTTTTTCGCGTGTTCATATTCTTCAAGCACGAGCATTCCAGCCCCTTCTCCCAATACGAATCCGTCCCGGTCCTGATTAAAGGGGCGGCATGCTTTTTGAGGTTCATGGTTGCGGGTTGAAAGCGCGCGCGCGGCGCAAAATGCCGCGACGACGCCGGGATAGATTCCCGCTTCCGCTCCGCCCATAATAATAAAATCTACCGTATTCGTTCGAATCGCTTCCCATGCGTAACCAATCGCGTCAGAGGCCGATGAGCACGCCGTCGCGATAGAAAAACTGGGCCCTTTGGCTCCCAGCTCAATCGACACCTGGCTCGCGCAAGCGTCCGGGAATGAAGCAAGCGCCACAAACGGGCTCACCCGGCTGGGCCCCGTTTTGAGAAACTCCTCATAATGCTTCATGATATAACCGTGCCCCGCCATCGCGGTTCCGATAATAACCCCTGTCCGGTCAGCGCCTCCGTTTGACCGCAGATCCAGTCCGGCGTCTTTGACGGCCATTTTTGCGGTCGCGACCGCCATTTGGCTCGTTCGGTCCATGCGCCGGAGATTTTTCTTTTCCACGTATTCTTCAGGATTGAAATTACGGACTTCTCCCGCAAACCGGCTTGCAAATTTTGACGCATCAAAAGCGGTAATCGTATCGATTCCCCCGCGTCCGTTTTTTAACGCGTCCCAAAACGCTTCTTTCCCGATCCCGTTGCACGCAATAACACCCAAGCCCGTAATAACCACTCTGCGATGATGATTTCCGTTCACGCGATTACACTCCGTTTAGTTGATGAATCATATTGACGCGCGCAATCCCGGCCGTAACAAACAAAAAAATAGCCCACTCAATCCTTTGATGTGGGCTATTTTTTTATCAATTGGGGTCTACCCGGGTTTTATTTTCCCGAACGCGATGATGTCTTCAGCGAAAGCGCAATTTTCCTCTGATCATCATCGACATTGATCACTTGGACATGCAATTCATCTCCAACATGATATGTTGCGTCCAGTTTTGCGGACATGTCGCCGGGAATTTCAGAGACATGCACCAAACCTTCAAGACCGTTTTCCAATTCAACAAAAATTCCGAAATTAACGACCTTCGTCACCTTTCCGCTCACGGCGGTGTCAGGTTTGCGAAGCGTCTCCGTCAAGTGCGACCAGGGATCTTCGGTTAACTGCTTCAATCCCAGCGAGACCTTCCGGTTATCCGGATCGATGGATAGAATTTTTGTTTTAATCGGTTCGCCTTTTTTAGCGACGTCATTCGGGTTTACCGTTTTCTTCAGCCACGAAATATCCGAAACATGAATCAGTCCGTCTATCCCGGGTTCGATTTCGACGAAAATCCCGTAATCGGTAATATTACGCACCGTTCCATCGATAATGTCTCCGTCCTTGTAACGCTCCATGATATTCAACCACGGGTTCTCGCTCATCTGCCGGAGGCCGAGCGAAATCTTCCTCGCTTCCGCGTCGACCGTCAGAATCACGGCCTCAACGACGGAACCCACGGACAAAATTTCCGAAGGATGCGAGATGCGCTTTGTCCAGGACAGCTCGCTGATGTGAATAAGCCCTTCCACGCCGGGTTCAAGCTCCACAAAAGCGCCGTAGGGCAAAATATTGGTCACACGGCCGGAAATTTTTTGCCCGACACTGTATGTTTCCGCCACATGCTCCCAAGGGCTCTTCATCGTCTGCTTAAGCCCCAAAGAAACCTTGCTTTCGGTTTTATCGATGTTGATAATCTTGACTTCGATATTGTCCCCGATGCTTAAAATTTCGGAGGGATGAGAAACGCGCCCCCAGCTCAAATCAGTAATGTGCAACAAGCCGTCCACGCCTCCCAAATCAATAAACGCGCCGAAGTCCGTGATGTTTTTCACGCGGCCTTTGACGACTTGGCCGATTTCCATCGACTGAATCATCTTGTGTTTGGTTTGTTCTTTTTCTCTCTCGAGATAATCCTTCCGCGAAACAACGATGTTTTTGCGTTTGTGATTAATTTTCACAATCATAAACGGCGAAGCC
Source organism: uncultured bacterium (assembly GCA_964522565.1). GTDB lineage: Bacteria > Omnitrophota > Omnitrophia > Omnitrophales > Danuiimicrobiaceae > CAZFUU01. Next base: position 2,439 of record CAZFUU010000109.1, read on the forward strand.
AGGCCAAGGAATTGATCCAGATTTTTTGAGGGTTTAATGTCCACCAGCGAAGCGGGTAAAAAAGCCTCCATGCCGATATCTACCATGAAACCGCCGCGAACCTTCCGGAAAATTTTCCCCTGAACTACAGAACCTTCGGCGGCGTTTGAAATAAGTCCGTCCCAGCATTTTTGCCGGTCTGCCCTTCTCTTGGACAACACAACCATGCCTTCTTCATTTTCAAGCGCTTCCAGAAGCACTTCTACTTCGTCCCCGACTTTCAAGCTTTCGGGTTCGGCAAACTCCGATAAATCCAGCATTCCTTCGGATTTGTAAGCGATGTCTACAATGGCCTCCCTTCCCTGAATACTGACAATCGTCCCTTTTACGATTTGCCCCTCCGTGAAATCCTTTGCGGATTCCTCAAACAGCTGGGAAAAAGATAGAGCCCTTTCGGTTTTTTTATCGCTAATCATATTGATTTGAAATACCTCCTGAAAGAATTTTGATGACCGGCTGGTGAACAGCAGGTTACAAGGCAAACAGTATAGCATAAACACGAAGAAACGGAAGAAAAAAATTATTTTTCTCCTTAAAACAGCTTATTTCCACCTAAAAACAAGAACTGCCCGGAGAGAATAACAACCCGGATTTTGCCCTAAAATAAGCTGTTTATAAAGAGTTTTATTGCCAAAAAACCGCGTCAAACCCGGGCCCGGATGGCAGAACAGCGCGCCAGAAACCGGAATAATGAACGGCTGTTTTTCTTCTTTAAAAGCAGGGTAATTTGATTCAGATTTTTTTGAAATGCGGACAAATCCTTGATCAAATTTTGATGATTTAATCCGAAAATCGGGACCCAAAGCCGCGGGTCTCCCTGGGAAACCCGAGTCGTATCCAGAAAGCCGGGCCCCGAAAATCTTAAAAATTTTTCCGGAATCGTTCGGACCAGTGCCGAAGCAATCGCGTGTGGCAGATGGCTGACGGCTGAGACAATCCGGTCATGTTCCGCGGGTGACTTGAGAACGGGATTGGCTCCTATTTTTTTCCATAAACGCACGACCTCCCGAAGCGCCAGCTGATCGGTCCGTCGACCCGGCGTGACGAAGACGCACGCTCCGCGGTAAAGACCAGGAACCCGGTTGTCCATTCCCCTCAGGTGCGAACCCGCCATCGGATGAGATCCGACAAACCGGATCTTTTTGAGTTTCATTCGGTCGACGCGCGAAACAATCCTGCCTTTTACGCTTCCGACATCCGTCACAATCGTTTTGTCAGGCGCGTGCCGGTCAATTTCAGCCAGGTAATCGAGAGTCACATCAACGGGCGTGCAAACAAAAATAACATCGGCACGGCAAACAGCGGGGCGAATTTTCGTAAATCCCTGATCAATAATCCGCTTTTTCCGGGCGTTTTGGATCGATTGACGACGCCGGCTCAGCCCTAAAATTTCAGCGGATGGAAACACCTTGCGCATCGCAAGGGCAAGCGACGCCCCCATCAACCCCAAACCGACAATGACGATTGTTTTTGGTTTCATTTTTGACGTTTTCCAAACTTCATACTGCATCGTTTAAGTTACCCCATGAGCATGACAACCGGATGAATCCCGCGGCTTCCGATGATCCAAAAATGTTAGACCTCACGGCCGATAACTTTCGCCACCGCGCGAATTTCCTGCATCATTTTTACGAATTTGTCCGGAATAATCGACTGATCGCCGTCACTGCTCGCCTCTTCCGGCCGGTCATGGACTTCCACCATAATCGCATCAGCGCCAGCGGCCACCGCCGCCCTGGCAATCGGAAGCACATACGACCACTTGCCGGTTCCGTGAGAAGGATCCACCAGAACGGGAAGATGGGTTTCCTCTTTTAAAACGGGCACCGCGTTAATGTCGACCGTATTGCGCGTCGCGGTCTCAAATGTCCGGATACCGCGCTCACAAAGCAAGACCTTAAAATTTCCTTTCGAAAGAAGGTATTCTGCGGAAAGTAAAAGTTCTTTGATCGTAGCGCTAAGGCCCCTCTTCAAGAGAACAGGTTTTCGGCACTGCCCCACCTCCTTCAATAAATCAAAATTCTGCATATTACGGGCACCAATTTGGAGCATGTCCGTGTATTTGGCAACCAAATCGACGTAACGCGTGTCCATCACTTCAGTGCAAACGAGCAGCTCGAGCTCATCTGCGACCTCGCGCAAATATTTCAAGCCCTCCTCCCCCAATCCCTGAAAACTGTATGGTGACGATCTCGGTTTAAACGCCCCCCCGCGCAAAAAAGTCGCCCCTGCCGCCTTGACCTGCTTTGCGATTCGCAGAAGAGAATCCCTGCTTTCGACGGTACACGGCCCCGCCATCACCACAATCCGGTTGCCGCCGACTTTCACGTCATGATCCATAATAAATTCGGTATTCTCCTGACGGAATTCGCGGCTCGCCAGCTTGTAGGGCTTCATGACGGGCATCACGCTCTCGACGCCCGGAAAACTTTCAAGCGGCTGAACGGCAAGTTTATCCTCAGGCCCGATGATTCCGATAATTGTTTTTTCAATCCCACGGGAGACCTGCGGCGTCAGCCCAAGCTCCTTGACCTTCACGCAAATATGATCTACCTGTTCAGGTGTCGCGCCTTTTTTCAGAACTATAATCATTGAGAGATACTCCTTTTTAAAAATGAAAATTCAATAGCAACATGAAACCATTTAACCGGACAAACGCGTTCACACTTTGTTTCCGTTATTCAGAACCCGCTCCAATTCACGGACAAATAATTCCAGTTCGGGGCGCGTTCCGACAGAAACCCGAATGTATGAATTCAACCCGTATGCTTTCATCGGCCGTACAATGATGCCGCGTGTTAAAAGCGACTGAAAAACGTCCCGGCTGTCGCGCCTGATATTCACCAGGACAAAATTCGCCTGGCTTGCTACAAAATCAAGGCCCATGCGCGCAAATTCACGATACAAAAAGCGGCGGCCGTCATGAACCAGCTTCCTTGATTTTCTCATAAATGACGCATCATCCAGTGCGGC
>CAZFUU010000110.1:0-5430 GCA_964522565.1 uncultured bacterium
AGAGGAAGAAGAAGCTCCTTCGACTCCCGATCCCATTTGATCAATGTCGTACGCCCAGATGTAATAAAGTTTAAACACGCGCGTCACAAGCGGGGGCTGGCCGTCCTTCTCAGAAGTCGCGCGAAAAAGATAAAGATTGCGGGCGGGAATATATTCGTATCTGACGTTTGAGCCGCGCGAAATCGCGTCCAGCGCGTCTTCCAGGCTGACCCCGTCAAGAACCATGTTCACCTGACGGTCGGTGATTTCGTTTCCGGCTACGAAATTAATGCCGGCCAACTCCGACAAGACGGACAAAACATTAAGCAGCGCGGCGCCTTTGAAATCAAGATACAGCATGCCATCCGACGGTTTTTCGCTGTCAACGGCTTTCGCGGACGAAAGTTGTTCGAGCGCCGATACCGCTTGAGGTGCCTGGCCAAACGCGACAGGAACGTTAAAAACCGTTAACAAAACTGATAAAAACCACGCTGTCAAATGCATGTTTTTTTGCCGATTCATAATCAACTTCCGGATTTTTTGGAAGAAAGAGTCATCTTGATACCGTTTGTTATTATATCGACTTCTTTCTTTTTAATTTGAGAGACAATAATTCCGCCCTTTTCTTCACCTTCTTCGTATATTTCGCCGTTAATGACTGCAAACGAACCGGACGGGCCGATTCCGATGCCCTCCAATTTCAAATTCGCCGGCGCAGAAGGGCCTCGAACGGTCTCTCGAGGTGTTTCCACATCCCATCCGGAATCAAAAGGATTGCGGTCGGTACTGAATTCGTCCGTTTCCGCTGCATCCGCCAATTTTGTGCCGCGATCTGGGCCCGAAGCAAATCCGAGCATAAATGCAATAAATAAAAAAAAGCCCATTGTCTGAACAAAATTGAATTTATTCATGTTAAAGCCCTCGCTGTTTTTCCGGAAGAAGAGCCCGTTGCCGGAGGATTAAGATCACAGACCAGTGTCATCGAAATTTCCGGAATTTTCCGGTCCGCGACGAATCTGCGTTGCCCGCCGATTTGTATGTCCAGTTTCCGGACGAAAATTCTCGGCTCAAACGTCTCCAGTGATTTCAGAAACTCCATCAATTCAAAAAACGGGGCGCGGCCGCGAAAATCAAAAACAAGCTCATTCATCTCCTGCCCCTGTGATAACGCGGGAGTAATCGTGTCAATCTCGACCCGCTTCTCCTGCGCCAGGCCCGTGACCTGGGCCAGGAGGATATGCCGGTCATCCGGATTGCCAAAGATCCGGATATATTGCTCCCGCTCTTCGCGAAGTTGTAAAATTTCGGACGCGAGTTGAGACCGTTCCGCATTGTTCGCCTGAACCCGGCGAAGCGCTTCTATCCGGGCAACGGCCGGCTGAATGGCAAGAAACCACCCAAGGACAACGAACACGGCCAATCCCGTGACAAGGATCGCGATTTTTTTCTGACTGTCCGTCAAAATAAAATTCATGCGAAGATTAAAGTCGCTCATCGCCTCACTCTCTATTTTTTGATGACAATCTGAAACTGGGTTACCGTTCGGCTCCCGTAAGCGCCGCGGCGCGCCTCTTCCAGCGTCACCATTCCGAATTCTTTTTGAATCACGGCGTCTTCCGACAATTTCTTAACAAACCGGTTGATTTCCTGTATTTCTTTTTCCGGATGATTCATGAAACACACCCCTTTGATCTCCACTCTTTTGTCGTCCCGCCCGATTCTGGCCTCTGGCGAGTCGAATCTCGTCCTGGCGGCGCCGGAGGAAAATGAAAGCGAATCAAGCTTGATTGCCGGCGTCATGACATTCGCGATGGCGGCAATGTAATTGCGCGGTGTAAACTGAATCCGCGCGATTCCTGAAAATTGCTCTATTTCCGAAGTCGTTTGTTTTTTCAGCTGTCGCAGTTCTCCCAGGGGCTTTGCCGACAGCGCCGAATCGGTGATGTTAATTTCCGTCGTGTCGTGCGCCACTCGCCTTTCAAAGTCCGCCACAAAAGGATCTAGAAAAACCAGGCGCGCGGCGCCAAAAAGAAGAACGGCCAAACCCAGTTCGACAAACAGCAAACGTTTGATTGTCTTTTGATCGAGCGGCCGCTCCGTCGGCGGCAGCAATGCCAACGTGCCGACAGGCGATTTTTTTTCAAACCCCCTTAATGCCAAGCCGATCGGCACAATCAGCGCGCTGAGCACGTGCTTCGGGATATCCATTTCAACCGGAAAATCCGCCAGCTCAAACGAAACTTCCTTCCCGAAAACATTCGCGAGAAAATCCCGCCAGAAAAACAAGTCCCCGTCTCCCGCGAGAAAAAACTTTGCGATATTTTGTCCGGCCAATCGCTCCGCCAGGAAATCAAAGGAAGATTTTATTTCCTGATAAAACCGCGCTTCGTTAGCGACCTGATCGTCGGTTAAAATAAAATCCCGGCTTAAATAAACGATCTTCCCGGCTGCGATGCTGATGTTGACGCTGCCTTCCGAATCAATAAAAATACCGCCCCAAGTTTGGTTTTCGAGGCCGGATTCAACCACCGAAAGCGCACGCGCCATGGAGGTGAAAGGCGGTTCAATCGATGCCACCCGTGCCGACCCCTGCCTCAAATGGTCCAGATAATTTTTAAGAACCTGTTTTTTCACAGCCGTAAACGCGACCCGCAGCGATTTGCCTTTTGCCCCCGCCTCATGCGTTTCGGCGTAATAATCAAAATATGATTCTTCGAGTTTATACGGCATATAGCGGACGGCTTCATACCGGATCGCTTCCCGCCATTCACGGCTGGGAATCGCCGGCATTTGAAAAAACCGGGTCGCAAGATGAAACGGGCTGAACGAAGCGTGGACGACCGCGTTTTTCTTCCCGATTTTTTCAAGCGCCCGCTCGACGGCCCGGGATTCCGGCGCGACGGATTTTTTTGACTTGCCTTTCTGAAGAGATTCTTGCGGGTCTTTAGATGAGGGATCGTCCTGAATCGGCTCGATGGAAAACTGCTTGAGTTGATAGACGCCTTTTTTTTGTCCAAGGCGGCAGGCAACGACCTTCTTGTTCCCGATATAAATTCCAACGCCCTTGTCCAAACACTGTCTCCGTATCCTTATAAGGTGAAATACACGGCGTCGCCGGTTTTGACGTTTCCGATCAAGTCATCGCTGATGACAGCCACCGCCGAAAGGGTTTGATAGACGCGTTCAATTTTGCCTTCGCCCAGGAACCGTCCTTTTTGATACACATGGACGGCTCGATCGATGCGGGCACCCTCCGCAGGCCCGATATCAACAATGAAATAACGTTGAAGCTGATTAACCAGTAAGACACGGCCCGGTTTTCCGCTCAAGTCAGATTCAGCCGCAATCTCTTCCCGCGCCCGGCCGATTCCGGGACCCTCAACAAATCCTTCAGCGGCGGGAAGCCCGATCGCTCCCTGGACCGCCCCTCCTTCTAAAATCCTTCGAATCACTTTCAAGTTTGATTCCAACGTTTGAATGACGCCGTCGCGCGTTTCCAGAATACGCCGCAGGGAATGAATTTGATCTTCATATAACTTCGCGATCCGGTCGATTTCTTCCCGGTGCGCTTTTTGAAGTTCGGTGATCATGCCCGCTTTTGCGTTTGACACCTGAAGATCGGCCGATAAACGATTGATCTCTTCCGCCTGAAAACCCAACTCCGTATTAAGCTGTTCGACGGTTTCTTTTAATGTCCTTTCGGATTTTTCCGCCCTGAGCAAACGGGAACTAATCTGCTGATTCAATGCCATTTCGTTGAAATAAAGATACCCCAACGCGGCCGCGGCTCCGGCCACCACCAGAATTAAAAGAATCCACGGAAGACTGCTTTTCCCCTGTCTCAGGTTTTCGATCGGATTGGCAAATGGGCCGCCGTCTGACGATTGATCCTGCGATTTTTTGAAATTCAATTTGAAAACGGGTGCCATGGCGATTAAATATCCTTTCTGAATGCTTCCGGTCATTCGAAGCCAAATTTGACGAGCCCGGTCACCGCACGCCTTAAAAAAACGCACCACGCCGTTTCGTCCGAATAAACGCTCTTCAGATATTGTTTCGGCTGTTTCGGAAGCATTCTTGATGGCTATATCAGATTGACAGGTTTCAGCCGCCTGAGCAAGTGCCGTCATTTTTTACCCCTCCTTGTTACGAAGGACGCCCACATGGTTGGGCCCAAGCACATTGGCTTCCTTCAAAGCCAAGTCGAGGCCTCTTAAAATATCGTCTTTTGAGCGATGGATCGCGGGATCAAAGGCGACAACGCCTGAACTGATTGTCAATTTCACGGGTTTGTTTTCAATCCGGAAAACTTTCTTTTCAACCGCGTAGCGGATGCGTTCGGCGGCGACGCGGGCCGGATCATGAGCCGTTTCCGGCAGGATCGCCACCACGCGGGAATTTCCTTCACGAATAATGACGTCAACGCCGCGCATGCTTTCCTTGATGAATTGCATCAGTTCCTGGGCCAGCGCTTCAGAACACAACAAGCCGTATTCTTTTTGAAGGCGCTCAAAATGATCAAGAGACACCAGAAGAAAAGACAGCGGCCGCCGATAACGCCTTGAGCGGTCGCACTCCTCTGTAATCCGGCTTGTCAAAAGCCGTTCGCTGTAAACGTTTGTCTTTCCGTCAAAAACCAGGCATGAATTCAAGGATTCTTTGGCTTTCCGGAGCTCATAAATCTGAAGGAAAATTTCCCGGTTCAGCCGGTCGCGTTCCGCAATGAGGCCGCTGATATAGTATCCGGCGCCGGCGGCAATCAGCATCCCGGCAAAAAAAACGGATTGATGAAACGGCGTGTGGGCAAAAAATGAAAGCAGAAGAAGGGGGCTGAAAAAAGCCAGAAACAGTATTGCCGCATTTAACGGCCGTTTAATGTTCATGAGTCACTCAACTTCTCTGTTTTTGGGGGGTTCCCCGAAACTGAACGCCCTCATCCGGTATATTGTCCGGCGGCGATACGCATATTGTGATTGCACTGTCAAAACACCCGGCCACACGCCGGGATTCAATTGTTACTTCGTTAAAGTATCGGCAGGTTGCAAAAAACTGATGAGGAAAAATTTATACTCCCTGATCCCCCTGAAAAGGGGTCCGATCAAGCCGAAGCTGGCCGCATGCCGCATGGATTTTCCGGCCGGCCGTTTGGCGGAGTGTCACGCGCACATTTTTCGTTTCAAGCGCCTTGCGAAACGTTTCCAGCTCCGCCTGCGACGGGCTTTGGCTTTCGAGTTCCTGAATCGGATTGAACGGAATCAAATTTATTTTCGCGCCCAGTGAATGAGCAATTTTCGCCAGCCGATTCGCATCAGCCGTTGAATCATTGATTCCCTTCATGACCGTATACTCAAACGTAATTTCCCGATGGAGGTCCCTGCGGATTTTTGAGAGCGTGCGCAACAGGCCCGGGAGAGGATATTTTCTTGCAATCGGCATTAACCGCTCGCGGAC
>CAZFUU010000111.1:0-5409 GCA_964522565.1 uncultured bacterium
CCAAACAGAAACCGCTCCGGACGGTCAAAGCGCATTTGTTTGTTCTCGCCGTTTCCGCGGGCGTGGTCATCGCGCCGCTCATCGCCGACATCGGATCGACGGCGGCTGTGGGGGCTTTGCCGGTCGCGATTCGCGGGTTGATTGTCATCGTGACGACCATGCTGGCGTTCGGCGGGTTGTGGGGCGAGGTGTATCTGTTGACGGGAATGGCGCTTGACGCGGGCCAGCGAACGGCTCCCACGTGGGATACCATCACGAGTCATGTGGCGGGGGGCGTCAAAAAGGGAATGGCTTACAGCGGCATTCTGGTCGGCATTCTGTATTCGATTCACATCCTTCTGCTTTCACCGTTTTCACATGTGGTCCTCAGCAGTGTTCCGTTGTTAATCGGAATTTTGTCCGGCGCGCTGGTTTTTCCGTTCGTTAAAACCATTATCGAGACATTTGACGGCAGTTTACCTTTTTTTCAGAGGGTGCGTTACAGTTACCGGGATCCGGTGCTTTATTTTCGCGGCGCCGTCGTCGGGTTCGGGTTCGCGTGGATGGTATCCAACGGCATGTTTCAGGAGGAAATGTCCAACCGGATTTCATTCGGATTGATGATTGGCATTCTGGCATCCGCTGGGATCAGTTTGTTGAGAGACGCCGTATACGGCATGAAAAAACAGGGCAGGATTCAAACGTGGAAGCTCTATCTGACCGACGGGCTTCTGGGCGCGTTTGTCGGGAGCGCGGCGGCTTTCTATCTGGATTCTTTGCAGGTTCCGGTGGTCGTCGATAAATTCCGGCTGTATACGAGCGCCGGTTTTGATTCCGTCAATTACATTACCTACCCGCTGGTCAACAAATGGGGGCGGATAGATCTCGGGAGTTACACGGGCGGCTCAAAACTTCTCTTCAGCGAATCGCTCGCGGGGGTGATTAACTGGTCGATTGCGGCCTGGCTGTTCGCGATTAACAAGGTTTTCCTGCAGGCGTTTTTCGAAAAGCACACCGCGCCCATCAAGTTTTTCTTTTCCAGGGCGGGATTTGCCACGCTGATCGAGCATATGATTTACGTGCTCCGGTGGGGTCTCTGGATGTCTCCGATTATTTTCACGTTTCTGCGCATGATGCCGGATCCGACCTGGTACAACCAGGACGGCGCCATCCGCTCACTGTTCGCCGTCTACAATAACGCGACCATGTCTCCGGACGCGTTCCGCGAGTGGAGTTTGAAAATTTTTGTGTATGTCATGGCGTTTGACTTTTTCCGCGTCCTGATTTGGATGGACCACATGGGGCTTCGCGTCGCGACGCTCGTTAATTTGAGTTTTATCGGGCTGGACCGTTTGGATGAGAAAATCGCAAAGTTCATCGGGCCGGCCGTCGCGCAGCGGTATATTCCGGAGGCCGTGAAGCGTTTTGCGACATGGGGGCCTTTGTTGATTCCGTTTTATTTGCCGCGCGGCAAGGAGTGGGATTATGCCTGGAACACGGCTGAAGGGATTCAGGGCGCTTCGAAGGGCGGGCTTTTCGGCTTTCTCGAGTCGCTGAATTTTCCGGGAAAACTCGCGGCTATTTTGATTGCGATCGCCGGATGCGCGCTGATTTCTTTCGGTTTGCGTGAATGGAAGCGCCGGTCGGCAGGAAAACGAGAAAACATTTTTGAGCTTCAAAACCGCCAGTATAAGGTGGCGCTGACGGAACGGGGCGCGATGCACAGTGAAGTGGAACATCAGAAAAAGGATGTGTATCCGAGGACTTATGATTTGACCCGGCGTTCTTATGACGTCATCGATCCGGCCGGCCGTATTCTGTTTGTTCTCGATTCGGATGAGAAGCCGGCAAGCGGCAGGCGATTCTGGCCTGTAGTTGGAAATTTCCCACAGGACCGTTTTACTCCCTCGATCGTCCGCAAAGACGGAGACAGTTTTAAAATCGTTAACACGGCTGACGGAATCCGGACGACCGTTGAAATTGTTCTGCCTGACCGGGATTCCACGGCGGAGGTTTGGACTGTGACGGTGGAAAACCTGACGGTCAAACCGCGCAACCTGAAAATCGTTCCATATCTGGAGTGGGTGCTGAACGGGGGGCTGCATGACCGGTTTCACACGCAGTATCAGCGGCTCTATCCGGAAATGGAATATGTCAGCGAAGCAAACGCTATTTTGGCTTGGCAGAAGACGACGAAATCGATGGGAATTTTGGCCACGGACATCGCTCCGGAGGGTTTTTTAACGTCACGGATGGACTTTATCGGCCGCGCGCAGAGCATCTGGAAACCGAGAAGTTTTGAGACGCTCGGATACGTGCCGGCGCAGAACACGGATCCCTATCCGACGTTTGATCCGATCGGAAGCGTTTTTGTCAATTTTCCGGTTGCCGCCAAAACCACGAAAAAAATGAAAATCCTGATCGGGCACGCGAAAAATCGCAAGTCCGCGCTCGAATTGATTGCGACGCAGTTAAATCCTTTCGGGACGAAAACGTCGCGGGCGGCGAAGAAATCGCCACTCATCGGACACGGCGAAATTCTGCCGGAAACCGTGCGGCCGTATTCGGAATTTATCGATAACGGCGCCAAACTGCTGGTGAAAACGCCGTTTACGACCCGGCCGTATGACCACGCGGTATCAAACGCGATTCATTCGGTCATGGTGACCAACCGGGGCCTGCACACGTCGTGCAACGGAAACTCACAGCAAAACCGGCTGACGCCGGATTGGCCGGATACCGTCACGCAGGAAGTTCCTGCGGAGGCGATTTATCTGTATGACGAGGATGGGAAAGAGTGGTATTCGCCCACTTATCATCCCTTGAACGACATGTCCGCGCGTTATGAATCCGAATTCGGAATTGACGGGACCGCGGTGTTCCGGATGTCCCGCGGGAATGTGGCGACGGAATTAAACGTTTTTGTCCCGCCGCATGATCCGCTCGGGGTTTACTTTTTGACGATTAAAAACAATTCGGACCGCCCGATGAATCTGCGGGTGTCGCCGTATTTTCAGATGGTCCTTGGTTTTCAGGCCGAACAGTCGGGAACGCTGGTTGTGCGGAGGGACGAGTCGACCGGCGCGCTCTTTTTCGAAAATCCCAGGAATATTTTCCGTTCGGGATGGGCGTTTGCGTCGATGTCGCTTCAGCCGGATGTCGCCGAAACAAAACGTGGGCGCTTTTTCGGTTCAGGGCGCGGCGTGACGCGGCCGTTTATGGTGGAAAAAGGACAGCCGGATGCGGCTCAATTGTCGGACACGAAACAGGTGGCCGCGTTTTTGGGAACGCTGAAAATTCCGGCGCGCGGCGCCTGCGCGGTTGCGGTGGTTGTCGGACAGGCCGAAAATCTCAAAGAAGCCGGTCAACTGGTGCACAAATATAAAAATATCGAAGCGGTCAAACAGTCGCTTGAGGAAACACGGACATGGTGGCTGAAATTCGGAAAGACCGTTGAAGTTAAAACCAATCATTCCGAATTTGACCGGATGCAATATTGGCTGAAATACCAGGCGCTGGCCGAACGGATTTGGGCGCGCCGCGGGTTTTACCAGACCAGCGGGGCGTTCGGTTTCCGTGATCAGCTGCAGGATACGGTCAACCTGATCTGGGTGGATCCGGCGCTTGCGAGAAAACAAATTATTTTACACGCTTCCCAGCAGTTTATCGAAGGGGATGTGTTTCACTGGTTTTTCACCTTGACGGACGGGCGGACCGCGTTTTCCTGCCGCTCGCACGCCTCCGACAACCCCGTGTGGCTTCCGTGGGCGGTGTCCGAATACATTCGCACCACGGGTGATCATTCTATCCTGGATGAAATGACTTCTTACGTCGTTTCGGAGTTTCCGTTCGCGCCGCTGCCGAAGAATAAACAGGGATGGGGACATCTTTATCACCGTTCCTTGCGGGCGGATTCGATTTACAGGCATTGCATGAAGTCAATTGACCTTGTCCTTGAGAAAAGAACCGGCAAAAACGGATTGCCGCTCATGGGGACGGGCGACTGGAATGACGGCCTTGATGAAATCGGAAGCGAAGGCCACGGCGAAAGTGTGTGGCTCGGGTTGTTCTTGTATTACATCCTCAAGGGCATGGTGGACGTGATAGAGAAAAAAGAGGGGGCCAAACGCAGGGAACACTATGACCGCAAGATGAAAGCGTTGGCCGAAGCCATCGAAAAAACATGGCGGGGCGACCGGTACCTGCGGGCGATTCATGACGACGGAACCGAAATCGGCGTCAAAGCCAGCGGCGTTTGGGAGATTGACGCGCTGACGGCCGCCTGGTCGGTGATGGCGGGAATTAATATGAACCGCGCGCTGATTGTTTTCAACACGGCGCTGAGCGTTCTTGAAAAAGACAACGCCATTTTGCTGGGCTGGCCGGCTTTGCGGGAAGATACGAAACCGTATCTCGGCCGCAGCAGCAAATATCCGGAAGGAGTCCGGGAAAACGGAATGTATTGTCACGGCGTCCAATGGCTCGTCCGGGCGGCGCGGCTTTTGGCCGAGAATTTTGAAAGCCACGGAAATCGCGCAAAGGCGGCCGAATACCGGGCAACCGCATACCGGCTATGGCTTAAAATTTCACCGGTGACGCATGTGGTTCCCGATCAAATTGAAATTTACGGCGGCCAGCCGAATAAACAATCGGCGGATATTCTGACAAACTTTGACCCGGGCAGGATGATTTGGCACGGATATACCGGCGCGGCGGGTTGGATGCTGCGCCAGGCCTACGAAGGCGTGGTCGGCGCGGTGCTGGATAAAAGCGAACTGGTTTTACCGGCGGATCTGAAAGAGCCCCGCGGCGACCTTGTGGTCAAACAGGTTGTTCGGGATATTTCCGTCAGCCCTCTGAGAACGCAGGAAGCCGGCATAGCGCAGCCGAGGTCAAATCAAATCTGAATAGACGGGATTCTTGTCCGGCTCCGGGGTTCTGCCGTCGTCAAATCAAAACGTCGGCCGGCTGGTTGAGCGGGTTTCTCTCAAGAGTTCCGCGCCCGCAGAAAAAAGATTTGATCGCAAATTTTTCTTCTTCAGTCCTTTTCAGCGCCCTTTTTTCTTGAGGCGCTTTTTTTATCGAAATGGCTCTGCGGGATTCCTGTATTTATCACCAATGCCGCGAGTTTTTTGCAAATCGGATATTTAATTTCTCTTCCATACTACGCGATTGCTTTCATATTTGTCTCTAAAGCCGGTCTGACGTTCTGATTGGTGATAAGCGATTCCTATCACAGCCATAGGCGCAATCAATTTCCATTATGCCCCGGGATGGGTCACACTATGGGTGTAACAAAGGGGGATGACATGAAGACAAATACAATGATGAAGAAAAGCCAGTTAAAGTGCTGTCAGGGCGTTGAGATGATAAAAGGTTTTTTGTATGGAATGGAAGATGAGGCGTTGAGCCGGGCATTTGAGAAGCACG
>CAZFUU010000112.1:0-5355 GCA_964522565.1 uncultured bacterium
CGGTCGCGAAATAATCCAGAAAAAAAACCGGACGGGCCCCGCAAGTCAAAATATCATTCACGCACATCGCCACCAGATCGATTCCGACGGTATTATGTTTTCCGAGCAGGCGGGCCAGTTCAAGTTTGGTTCCCACGCCGTCGGTGGAAGAAACCAGAACCGGGTGACGCAAGCGGGGTTTCAATTGCTGTAAATCAAACAACGCGGAAAATCCGCCCATGCTTCCGCACGCCCTGTTTTGTGTCCGGCGACCGAGATTCGCGAGCGCGCGGTTATAGGATTTGTCGCCTTTTAAATGCGGAACGCCCGCGTAAGCGGGTGTTTTTATACTTTTCGCTGCCATTCCTGCTCCAGTTTGAATTTGTCCATGTTGTCAGAAATTTTCGTCGGGTAAATTCCGGTAAAACAGGCCGTGCAGTAATTTTCTTTCGGGAAGGAAACGGCCGACAGCATCCCCTCATGGCTCAAGTAGCCCAGGCTGTCCACATCAAGAAATTTCCGTATGTAATTGTGGGAGTTTCCGCTCGCGATCAGCTCTTCCTTCGACGGAAAATCAATCCCGTAATAACACGGAGAAACATGGGGCGAACAGCTAATCCGGAGGTGGACTTCCTTGGCGCCGGCTCTTCGCAGCATCCGGACGCGCGATTTGGACGTATTGCCGCGAACAATCGAATCATCCACAACCACCACCCGTTTTCCTCCCACAATCTCCCGAATAGGATTCAATTTGATCTTCACTTTAAAGGTCCGCGTTTCCTGAATCGGGTTGATAAACGTTCTGCCGATATAGTGATTACGCGTAAATCCGTAAGCGAACGGGATTCCGGATTGATGCGAAAAACCCAAGGCGGAAAAATTGCCGGAATCCGGAACCGGCACGACAATATCCGCGTCAACGGGATGCTCCCGGGCGAGAACGCGCCCGAGGCGCTCCCGGACCGTTGCGACGTTTTCACCGAAAATCGTGGAATCAGGCCGCGCGAAATAAATATGTTCGAAAATACATTGAGCCATCCGCCGGTTCTGATTTTGAAACGGTTTGTAACTTTTCAGCCCCCGGTCGTCAATGACGACCACCTCGCCCGGTTCGATTTCCCGGATAAATTCGGCCTCAATCAAATCAAAGGCGCAAGTCTCGGAGGCAAGCGCATACGCGCCGCTGATTTTCCCCAAACAAAGCGGACGAAACCCCTGAGGGTCACGGATTCCAACCAATTCGTTTTCCGTCAAAAGCACCATCGTGTAGGCGCCCTCCGCCCGCGAAACGGCACCCAAAACACTTTCGACCACGTTTTTATACACCGGTTTCGCCATTAAATGAACGAAAATTTCCGTGTCGGTCGTACTGCTGAAAATCGATCCGTACGCTTCAAGTTCTGCGCGCAAAAGCTGGGCGTTCGTCAAATTGCCGTTGTGTGCCACGGCGACCTGCCCGCGGGAATAATCCACCATAAAGGGCTGGGCGTTCGCCAGAGAAGTCGAGCCGGTTGTCGAATAACGGACATGCCCGACAGCCGAGCGGCCTTTCAATTTCTTGATATCCCCGGTCGTAATCGCGTCCCCGACCAGGCCCATCGCTTTGTGCAAATGAATTGTTTCCCCGTCGCTTACCGCGATGCCCGCGCTTTCTTCTCCCCGGTGCTGTAATGAAAAAAGCCCGAGATAGGCCAGCTCAGCCGCCCGCTCATGCCCGTAAATCCCGAACACACCGCAATAATGTTTGGGGTAATCCTGACTCATTGTGCCATTCTCCTGGGAATCGCTTCCCGGTAAGTTTTCTCAAGCTCATAGGCGCTGACATTAATCAAATCGCCGATTTTAAGCCGGTTTTTCGAAACTTTCCCGATCCGGTAAACCGGCACCCCGAATTCTTCGGCAAGCGCCTGAAACGTTTTTTCATTTTCCGGATGAACGCTCACCACCGCCCTGGACTGGCTTTCGGAAAAAAGAAACGCGTCTTTTCTTAACTGTTTGACGTCTATCCGCTCGCACTCCGCGCCGAGAGGAGCGTTCACCGTCCCAAACAAACATTCCGCGAGCGCAACGGCCAGCCCGCCGTCCGAGCAGTCATGACAGGAACGCAAAATTTTCCCGTCGGCCGCTTTTAAAATCAAGGCGTGGAGCGCTTTTTCCTTTTTCAAATCCAGCCGCGGCGGAATGCCTTGCTTCAGGCCGTGAACCGCCGACAAATACTGCGTTCCTCCCAATTCGTTGTAGGTTTCTCCGAGCAGATAAATCGCATCTCCCGGCTGTTGGAAGAAAGAAGAAACACGTTTTTCGATGTCATCAAGGACTCCGACCATTCCAACCGTCGGCGTCGGGAAAATCGCTCCGGAGGGATTTTCATTGTAAAAGCTCACGTTTCCGCCCGTCACGGGCGTTTGAAAAGCCGAGCAGGCGTCCGTCATTCCCGCCACGCATTGTTCAAACTGCCAGAAAATTTCCGGCTTCATCGGATTCCCGAAATTGAGGCAATTGGTAATCGCCACGGGACGCGCCCCCGAACAAACCACATTGCGGGCCGCTTCCGCGACCGCGATTTTCCCGCCCTCATACGGTTCGAGATAACAGTAAAGCCCGTTGCAATCCGTCGAAATCGCCACGCCTCGTCGCGTCCCCTTGACGCGGACAAGCGCCGCGTCATGCCCGGGCAAAAATACCGTATCCGTCCTGACCATGTGGTCATACTGTTCGTAAATCCACGCCTTGGACGCGATCGTCGGATGATCCATCAGCCGAAGCAGGACCTGGTTGTAATCGGCAGGTTCCGGGATATTATGGATGTCAATTCTCCGGGCGTCTTTCAAATATTGCGGCTGCGCGCTTTCGCGCTGATAAACAGGCCCTTCTTCCGCCAGCGCCCGCGCCGGAATTTCCGCGACGGGCTTTCCGCCGCTCAGCACGCTCATGTTTTTTCCCTGCTTCACTTCTC
Source organism: uncultured bacterium (assembly GCA_964522565.1). Classification (GTDB taxonomy): domain Bacteria; phylum Omnitrophota; class Omnitrophia; order Omnitrophales; family Danuiimicrobiaceae; genus CAZFUU01. Next base: position 2,936 of record CAZFUU010000112.1, read on the forward strand.
CGATTTTGACCGCGTGCAAATCCCATTTCTGAAAAATTTCCTCGACAACACGCTCCTTGCCTTTCTTGATAATCACAAGCATTCGTTCCTGCGATTCCGACAACATGATTTCATAAGGGACCATTCCGGTTTCTCTTTTCGGCACATGGGCCAGGTCGATTTCGATTCCGGAATTTCCGCGGGAAGCCGTTTCACAGGTTGAACATGTCAGGCCCGCCGCGCCCATATCCTGCATGCCGACCAGCGCGTCGGTTTTCGCCAGTTCCAGGCAAGCTTCCAGCAGAAGTTTTTCCATAAACGGATCGCCGACCTGCACCGCCGGCCGGTCTTCTTTCGATTCTTCGGTCAATTCGCGCGACGCAAACGCGGCACCGCCCAAACCGTCGCGGCCCGTCGCGGCGCCGACATAATAAACCGGATTTCCCTCGCCGCTCGCGCTGCCTTTCACCAAATCCTTTTTTTTCATCAACCCGAGACAAAACGCGTTGACCAGAGGATTGCCTTCATAGGACTCGTCGAAATAAATTTCGCCTCCGATCGTCGGGATTCCGATGCAGTTGCCGTAATGGGCAATTCCGGCGACGACTCCGCGCAAAAGATGCTTGCTCTGTTTTTGTTCGAGATTCCCGAAACGCAAGGAATTCATGGAAAGGACGGGCCGTGCGCCCATCGTAAAAATATCGCGGATAATTCCGCCGACGCCGGTCGCCGCGCCCTGAAAGGGTTCAATCGCGGAAGGATGATTATGGCTTTCAATCTTGAAACAAATCGCGTATCCGTCACCGATATCGATGACACCCGCGTTTTCCTCACCCGGCTTGACGAGCAGTTTGGCCTCCGGACTGGCGGCGATTGTGGTTCTGGTAAACCGTTTGAGGACGGGCTTGGAATTTTTATAAGAACAATGTTCGCTCCACATGACCGAGAAAATCCCCAGCTCGGTGAAATTGGGTTCGCGGCCGAGAAGGTCACAAATACTCGCGTATTCCGCCTCCGTGATGCCGTGCGCCGCAATCAACTCTTTGGTGACTTTGGGTTCTTCATTCATCGTCTTCATGACCGTTCACACATGTGATAGTGCGTCAAAAACCGACTGCCAGATTCTTTTTCCGTCCGCAGATCCTAAAATCGACTCGCTTGCCCGCTCGGGATGCGGCATCATGCCGAGAACATTTCCCTGTTCGTTCACAATTCCGGCGATATGAGACAGCGAGCCGTTCGGATTAAACTCATCGCCGGTTTCTCCGTTTTCCGAGCAGTATCGAAATACAATTTGCCGGTTTTCTTCAAGGCGTTCAAGGGTGTGTTCATCGCAAACGTAATTGCCTTCGCCGTGCGCGATCGGAATGCGAACAACCTCGCCCGGCTGAAACGCGCGGGTAAAGAGAGTCCGGTTATTTTCGGTGCGCAGGAACACATGGCGGCAAATAAAACGGAGCGTGCGATTTCGAAGCATCGCGCCGGGCAAGAGCCCCGACTCGAGCAAAATCTGAAATCCGTTGCAAATGCCGATCACCGGCCCGCCACGGCGCGCATGCCGAACAACTTCTTTCATGACCGGCGAAAACCGCGCGATCGCCCCGCAGCGCAAATAATCCCCGTAGCTGAATCCGCCCGGCAAAATCACAAGGTCGGCGCCTTTGAGATCCGCTTCTTTATGCCAGACAAATTCGACCGGACATTTCATGACATCGTTGATCGCATGCCAGCAATCCGCGTCGCAATTGGAACCGGGAAAAACCACCACAGCCGCTTTTGTCATCGGACTTCTTCAATTTGCAAAGTATATTCTTCAATCACAGGGTTAATCAGCAGTTCATCGCACATGGCTTGAACGCGTTCCCGGGCCTGTTGGGACCCGGCCGCCTCAACCAACACTTCAAAATGCTTGCCGACGCGCATGTCTTTCGCCTCCTGGAACCCGAGCGAATGAAGCGCGTGAATAACCGTTTTTCCCTGCGGATCAAGAACCGATTTCTTGAGAGTAACGTTGATAATCGCCTTATACATGTTTCCCCGTCAACCGGTGGTAAATTTCCCGGTATGCTTCGCTTGTTTTTGCGACAATCTCCGGAGGAAGTCCGGGAACCGGCGGCTGCTGATTCCACTGAATTTCCAGCAAATAGTTGCGCACAATCTGTTTGTCAAAACTCGGCTGGTCGCGGCCCGGTTCATAGCTGTCCTTCGGCCAAAACCGTGAACTGTCGGGGGTAAGGACCTCGTCAATCAAAACAATTTTCCCGTCAATTTCCCCGAACTCAAATTTTGTGTCCGCGACGATAATTCCCTTGCCGGCGGCGTGGGCAGAACCTCTTTGATAGATTTCCAGCGAAACATCCCTCAACCGCTCCGCTTTCTCCCGGCCGATGATTTCCGCCATCCGGTCGAATGAAATATTTTCATCGTGCCCGCTCGTCGCC
>CAZFUU010000113.1:0-5346 GCA_964522565.1 uncultured bacterium
CCTGGCCATTTACGGGTTAACGCAAACTGTTGTACCGCCCGCGAACTTATTTCCGGCGCACCACTTAAACACGAAACTTTTTCTCGATTACGCGAATATGCCCATTCAATTAATTCGTTGCGTATTGGCTTGCGCGATGGGATTGTTCGTGTGGATTTTTTGGGCGCGACGGCCGATTAATTTAACGGAGAATAATCTGATCCGTGAACCCAAAAAACGGCCTCCCGTATGGTCGATCACAGCGGTCAGCCTGGTCATGGCATTCGGGGGATGGCTGTTTCTAGACCGCATTTCCGATCAATATACGTTACTGAAAGAAAAGAGATTTCTGCAAACTTCCCAAATCATAGGAAATGCGCTGGATCCGTCCGTCATCAAGAAATTAACCGGAACTGACTCTGACATTGACAACCCCGCATACCACAAACTGGTCGAACAGATCTCGCATATCCAGAAGGCGAACCCGCAGCATCCGTATGTCTACCTGCTCGGAATAAGAGGCGGGAAAGTATTCTTTTACTACGACTTCCTGGATCCCGCGCGTCAGGGCGGTTCCGCTCAGCCGGGAGAGATTTATCACGAAGTGCCTCAAGAGCTAATTGCGGTGTTTTCGGAGAACGCCGATCTGGTTTACGGCCCTTATTCTGACCGGTGGGGCCAGTGGATCAGCAGCTGGGTTCAATTGCGCGACGATGCCGGAAACCTGGTAGCGGTTTTGGGAATTGATATCGACTGGAAGTCCTGGCATCAGGAACTGCTCAAGTTTCGTTTTGAGCTGATCACTTTTCTTTCTTTTTTCTTTCTGCTTGTCTTGGCGGGATATCTGATGATTCAGCTCAATATTATCGAGCATCAGAAAACCGTTTTTTCAAAAAAAAATCTGTCGCGCACGCTGCAATCAATCGCCGATTGCGTCATCACTACCGACCAGAACGGAATGATTGTCTATATGAATCCCGCGGCTGAAAAAGTCACCCAGTGGAAATTATCGGAAGCCACCGGGCATAATCTTTTGGATGTCTTCAATATCATGAATTCAAAAACAGGAGAAAAAGCGGAAAACCCGGTAGACAAGGTGATCCTCACGCGGCGGGCAGTTGAACTTGCGAATCATACGGTCCTAATTACCCGGGATGGGTCCGTCCGGCATATCGCGGACAGCGCGGCGCCAATTATGAGCGAACATGGAATCTTGTCGGGAATTGTTCTGGTTTTTCGCGACATTACGGAAGAATACAACATGAGATCCGCAATCCTGGACAGCCAAAACCGGTTTTCAGCATTGGTCAATAATGTTCCGGGAATCGTGTTTCGATGCCGGAATGACAGGCAGTGGAGCATGATTTATTTGAGTTCAGCTATTGAACATATGTTGGGCTATCCCGCCTCTGATTTTATTGAAAACAGCATTCGAAGTTACGACAGCGTCATTCACCCTGACGACAGGGAAACCGTGTATAAAACCATCAAGGAAAATATCGATAAAAGGCGTTCGTATTCAATTGAGTACCGCCTAATGACGAAAGACAATCAAACCAAATGGGTGGAGGAAAAGGGACAATTTTTTTTCCCCGAGGATGGTGGCCATCTATGGATTGACGGCGTTATCGTTGACGTGACGGAGCGAAAAAAATTTGAATTGTCCCTGGAGCGCGAGCAAACGCTTTTAACAAGCCTGCTCAATTCCATTCCTGATATTATTTTCTTCAAGGATTTAAACGGCAGATATCTTGGTTGCAATCCGGAGTTTTCCAGATTTGTCGGCAAGCCCCGTGAAGAAATCATCGGAAAAACGGATTATGATTTATTCACCAAGGATATCGCGGATTTTTTCAGAAACCATGACCGGCAAATGCTGGAAGAAGGCAAACCGCGCCATAATGAAGAGTGGGTAGAATACGCGGCAGATTCGAAAAAAGCCCTCCTGGATACGCTCAAAGCTCCCCTTCGTGCTTCGAGCTCTGAGCTTATCGGCCTGGTCGGCGTATCCAGGGATATTACGGAACGAAAGCACATCGAAAATGAATTGCGGAAATTATCCAGGGCCGTGGAAGAAAGCCCGGCATGCGTTGTGATCACCGATCAAGAAGGAACTATAGAATATGTCAATCCCAAGTTTATTGAATTAACGGGTTACGGCATTGAAGAAGTATTGGGTCAAAATCCACGCGTTTTGAAATCAGGCGAACAACCCAAGGAATATTATGATTCCCTGTGGGCAACCATTAAAGAAGGGAAAACATGGTCAGGTGAATTTCACAACAAGAAAAAAAGCGGCGATCTATACTGGGAACATGCCTTGATTTCTCCGTTGCGTGACCATTCCGGAATCATTACCCACTTTATCGCCGTCAAAGAAGATATTACCGCGCTCAAAGACAGAGAAAACAAATTAAACATGGCAAACAAGGAACTGGAGCGATTAAATCGAATTAAATCAGAATTCGTTTCGACCGTTTCACATGAACTGCGAACGCCGCTCACATCCATCAGGGAAGGAATCGAACTGGTTATGGACGGTGCCGCGGGGGAAATCAACGACGAGCAAAAGGACTTCCTGGACATTGCGAAACGGAATGTCGAGCGGCTCCACCGACTCATTAATGATGTGCTCGATTTTCAGAAGTTGGATGCGGGAAAACTTGAATTAAAAATAGCGCTTCATGACATCAATCAGACGATTAAGGATGTCTGCCAAACCATGCAACCCGTGGCCAAACAAAAAAAGCTGGGAATCCGGATTGAATTGGCCGGGAATTTACCTTCGATCCGATTTGACGCCGACCGTATTTTCCAGGTCATCAGCAATTTAATCAGCAACGCGGTTAAATTCACTTCAGAGGGCGAGATTGTCGTCCGGTCATTTTCGGGAGAAGGAAATGTTTGCGTTTCTGTTGCAGATACGGGCAACGGAATTGCCGAGGCCGATATCCCGAAGCTGTTTCAACGTTTTCAACAAGTTGGAACGGAGCGAAAAGTCGGCGGAACAGGGCTTGGATTGGCAATCTGCAAAAGCATTATTGAATACCACGGGGGCAAAATTTCCGTTTCTTCGCAGCTTGGCGAGGGTTCGATTTTCACATTTGAACTGCCGGTGTAAGGCATCAGCTATTCTCAGGAGGGCAAATGAGCAAGAAGGTTCTTGTCGTCGACGATGAGCAGGATATTCAAAAAGTAGTAGTCGCCCGGATCAGGCGGTTCGGTTATGATGTCATCGCTGCCTCAGATGGCCAGGAAGCGCTCAATAAAATGATTTCGGAGAAGCCCGATCTGGTTTTGCTTGATATCATGCTTCCCGGTATGAGCGGATTCGAAGTGTCACGGATGATCAAATCGAATGACTTGATTAAAAACATTCCCGTTATCTTTTTGTCCGCGAGCGTTGAAGATCTTCAGAAAAAAGCGGAAGATAACCAGGCGGATGATTTTCTCGGAAAGCCGTTTAATCCGGATGAATTGCGCCAAAAAATAGAGAAATTTATCGGCCCTCCCTCATAACAGCTTTTCAAATTAATCACGGCGCAATGAATGGATAAATCTTGCCGTCCTCATGCATTTTTCGTATACTGCTCGCGTTCGATAAGGGCAACCGCATCGCACAGGCGATAAATTCATTTCCTGCCGCGCGCAATGCCGGCGTAGCTCAGTTTCCGCCACTCCGCCGAAGGACGCCTGCCTGCCGGACAGGCAGGGATTCGTCCTCTGGAAAAAAAGCGTGGCGGACCCGCCAGGAAGTTTGGCGGGGGTAGAGTTTTTTGATACAGTTCGCGCTCAACATTTTTTTTGCTGGCGTAGCTCAGTTGGTAGAGCAGCTGTTTCGTAAACAGCAGGTCGTCAGTTCAATCCTGACCGCCAGCTTTCTCAAGATATTGATCGCGACGCAATATTGAATGAATAACTCGAGCGACTTGTTTTTGACTTGTCACGTTTGACTTATTACTGTTTTCTCAAGTGGGTCGGCAGAATTTTGAGGCGGTCGCGGTATTTCGCGACGGTCCGCCGCGAAATGAGAATGCCGTCTTGACGCAAACAATTCACGATTTTGGCGTCACTGAGCGGCTTTTTCCTGTTTTCTTCCTGGATAAGAGATTTAATCCGTTCCATCACGCTTTTTTGCGATTCAGACGCCCCGTCATCGGTCTCAAGTTTCGTTGAAAAGAAATTCCGGTATGAAATCGCTCCTTGAGGCGTCAAAATGTATTTGTTTTGAATCGCGCGGCTCACCGTCGATTCATGCACGCCGATTTTACCGGAGATATCTTTCAAACGCAGCGGCTTCAAATGCGACAAACCGTTCAGCAAAAAGCCCCCCTGTTCTTTGACGATCTCTTCGGTGATTTGACGAATGGTTGATTTTCGCTGAGAAATGGCCCGAATCAAATCCAGGCCGCTTTGAATTTTTTGTTTAATGAATTGCTTCGTTTGAGCGTCTGTTTTTTTGTCCTTGAGAAGCGCGCGATATACCGGGTTAATACGAATTTCCGGGATTTCATCGTCCATGATGTCGATCACAAATTCCCCTTCGGCCTCCGGGTTCGGATAAACGGCCGCGTCGATTTTCACATCTGTTGAATTGCCGATCATGAAGGCGGCGCCCGGCCTGGGTTCAAGCATGCGAATCACTTCATACGCCGCCATGACATTGTTCATCGAGACCCCTAATGACTTTGCAATGTCCGTTAATTTTTTCTTCTCCACCAGTTCCAGATGCTGTTCGATCATTTTGTGCGCCAGGCGGGCGTCGCGTGATTCTTTCCGGCTTAACTGAATGAGGAGAATTTCGCGAAGATTTCTGCCGCCGACACCCGGGGGATCCAATTGCTGGATTTTTTTCAATACCTTTTCGGCCATATCCGTCGTGCAGTCCGCGGCTTTCGCCACGTCATCCGTGGTCGCGGAAAAACGGCCGTCTTCGTCGATATCACCGATAATTTCATGCGCGACGAGCGATTCGGTTTTCGACAAATCAAGAACGCCAAGCTGTTGAATCAAATAGTCCGCCAGCGTCGCGGGTTTTGATAAAATCGACTCCTGATAATCCCGTATTTTCTGAATATCTCCCGGTGCGCTTCGCGACAAATCACGGACGGGCATGAGGCGGGAATCACCGTCAAAGGATTCCGTGTTTTGGATAAAATCTTCTGTCCGGTCTGGGCCTGACACATCGCTTTGAACATTGTCATCAGAATACTCCGGAGAGGATTCTTCCGCTGAATCCTGTTTCTCCTGCTTACCGGTTCAGCAGCGTCTGCTCCGTCTCCTTGTCAAAGAAGTGCAGGTGGTTGGTGTCAAAGGCAACCTTGATCTGGTCGCCGGCGCGGGGAACGGTCCGCGGGTCGACGCGGG
>CAZFUU010000114.1:0-5323 GCA_964522565.1 uncultured bacterium
GCCCGTCCGGGTCAAAACAAAAGGTGGAGAAGTTCTTACAATTGATTTAAAATACGCGAACCACGGCCGGCCGGAGCTAACGCTGGAAGGCGGCGCGGAATTTGTTTTTCAGGGGGAAGTATCATGTTGACGCGAAAAAATATCCGGGGATCGATCGTCGCGATTGCGACCCCGTTTCGTGACGGGCAGATCGATTGGGATACGCTGAAAAAGCTGATTGATTTTCACTTGCGGGAACAAACCGACGGAATCGTCCCGTGCGGGACAACCGGCGAAGCCGCTACGATGAGCCACGAAGAACACAAAAGCATGATGTCTTTTGTGGTGGATTATGTGAACGGCAGGGTGCCCGTGATTTGCGGCGCGGGCTCCAACTCCACAGAGGAAGCCGTCGGCCTGATTGAGCATGCCCGGAAAAGCCGTGCCGACGCCGTTTTGGTGGTGACTCCTTACTACAATAAACCGACCCAGGAAGGCCTTTACCGTCATTATGAATACCTGGCTAAAAAAGTTGATATTCCTATTGTGCTTTATAATGTGCCCGGCCGCACCGGCATTTCAATCACGCCGGAAACCGTGGCGCGGCTGGCAAAGATTCCGACGATTATCGCTATCAAGGAAGCCAGCGGCAGTGTGGATCAGGCAAGCAACATTCTGGCGCTTTGTGACCTTGCGGTTGTTTCCGGTGACGACAGTTTGACGTTGCCGCTTCTTTCGGTGGGAGCCAAAGGCGTAATTTCGGTTGTGGCCAATATCGCGCCCCGAAAAGTTCACCGGCTGGTCGAGGCATTTCTAGGCGGGAATCATGAAGAAGCAAGGCAGATTCATTATGAGTTGCTGGGCTTGACGCGCGCCATGTTTCTCGAGACGAATCCCGTGCCGGTCAAAACGGCGCTTGCGATGATGAAAATGATCAAAGAGGAATTCCGGCTGCCGTTGTGTGAAATCGGAGAAGCGAACCGCAAAAAATTAAAAGAAAGTTTAAGCGCGGGCGGGCTTGTTTAACGGGCGAAGATTTCTTTCGGATATTTGAATATGATGACTGTTTCCAATCGGGTTAAAATTATTATTGCCGGAGCGGCCGGGCGAATGGGCCGCGCGGTTCTTTCGGCCGCTGTTTGTGACAAAAAGGTTCGGATCGCGGGTGCGTTTGAACAGGCAAAAAATCCGTCAGTCGGCCATGATCTTGGCGAGTTAATCGGACATCGGCCGCTTAAAATCCCCGTGCATCCCGATTTGCGTGAATGCATTTCGGAAGGAGACGCGATTATTGATTTTACTTCTCCCGAAGTGACGGCGCAAAATCTGGCGCTCGCGGTGGCGTTTAAAAAAGCGATGGTGATCGGAACGACGGGTATGCCGCAGGAGTTATTGACCGCGATTAAAAAGGCCTCGTCGAAAATTCCGGTTGTCCAGGCCCCGAACATGAGCATCGGCGTCAATCTCCTGTTCCGTCTTTGCGGGCTTGTGGGCGGAGTGCTGGATGAAAATTATGACGTTGAAATTGTCGAGGAGCATCACCGCAATAAAAAAGACGCGCCCAGCGGAACCGCGCTTGAAATTGCCCGCTTGATAGCCAAATCCCGCGTGATTGATTTTGAAGAAAATGCCGTCTTCGGGCGGCAGGGGATGACGGGGTTGCGCAAGAAGGGAACTATCGGGATTCACGCGGTCCGGGGAGGAGACACGATCGGAAGCCACGAGGTCTGTTTTATCGCCGACGGGGAGCGTTTTCAGCTTTCTCACCGCGCGACATCACGGGAAGCGTTCGCCATCGGCGCGCTTCGGGCGGCACGGTTTTTGGCCGATAAGAGTAAAGGATTGTTTTCAATGCAGGATGTGCTGGGAATCTAACGGGGGGCGATCTTGGGTCGTTTCAAGGCAACGGTTGGTTTTGCATGCGCGGTCACGTTTGTTTTCTGCCTGTCGTTCACATCGTTTGCCCAGGTTTCTCAAACCCGGGAATCGGTTTCCATCAATTATCTTTTCCGCGATTCGTTTTACGCTCCGCCCCTTTTGAAAGTCAAATACGATATTTATGAAATTGACGGCTTTCTGCTTGTCCGGGACAGCCGACCCCGTTTCCGGTCCAATTTTGCGGTCGTCACCGATTTTGAAGGCCCGGTGCTCGAAAGCCGCGTCCTGAAAAGAATCTACACCATCGACGAAGCCAGGGAATTTATCGAGAAAAACGCCCGCGTCATTTATTTTGAACGAATCCCCATCCGGGAACTTCCGCTCATCGACCAGGAAGGTGCCACCGTCACGCGCTATTGGGTCGGCCAGAAGGCGTTTCCGACGCTTGAGCTTGCCAAAGCACATGTGGCGGAAACGAAAACAGCGATCGAAATGACCGGCGGGAATTTTGACGAAGCGGTGCAGCTGGTCAACGAGTTTTTTCCCGAGGAGCCCGCGCCCACACGAGAGGAAACCAAAGCGAATTTTGAACGTGAAGAAGAGCTCGCGCTTAAAATGATGGACTGGTTGGGCGTAGGCGATCAGCTCTATGGGCCGCTGACCGGGACCGCAATGGGCGAGCGGATTCTTTGGCAGTCATTCGGCGAAACCTCGTTTCGGGCGACGAATTTTACGAAAGAACGGTATGACAATCAGGTCGCTTACTGGACGAACCGGATGGTATTTAAAGGCATCAAATTTTTGGGAGAGCCCACGTTCGATCCTTACGTTGAAGCGACTGTCGCGCTTGATACGCACGGACAAAATTTTACCAAATACATTGATTTGGTCGCCGGCGTGGAATACCGGCCGTTTGGCCGAAGCGCGTTTCTTGAGAATTTCAATATTGACGGATTGTATCTTCTTCGCTTTGCCCGCGGATATCGCCTTTATGTCCAGTATATGGAACGCAAGGCGCTTTCTGACGCGATTGAAGACAGCGCGGATACTGATCTTCGGGCAGGCGTTGACATTTTCTATGAATGGGGGCTGGATCTGGAGCGCCCGTGGGTGGAGGCGAAGCGCGCCCGTTTAAGCGACTGGATTTCGGATTATATCTGGGGCGAATATTATGGCAGTTACCGCTGGGTCAAGACCGATTTCTCTCCGAATAAAAAATTCCATTCCTGGATTCTAAACTCCAACGTGACGCTCGGCGTGAAATGGCCGCGCATTCCGCTTCCCAAGAATCCGGTCAATGACGAATTCCTCCTGATGCCGTATGTGCGGTTTGAGCATGTCACAAATCCCAATCGGGATTTTTACTATCAGAATCAGATGTCTCTTGCGGCCGGTATCCGCTGGATGCCGTTCAGGAGTTACCAGTTTGAGAATGACGAATGGCTGTTTAAGACCAAACTTTTTGCCGAATATGTCGGGATCGGAAATATTCATCATCCGGGCCCCGCCAAATCCGCCGCGGGCATTCCCAAATATGACATTCGTTTCGGCGTGAATGTGTCCTACAGGCGGTTTTAATGCAAGCAGGTTGCACGTTTTAGGTGGCAGGTAAATGAAAAAGAAAATAGGAAAAATTAAAAGCGCGCCGGAACACCGGAGCACCGGAACACCGGTAACATTTGCCCTTATGAGTGGGCTGGTGCGATGGTGCGCTGGGGTCCTGGTGCTCTTTCTTTTCTGCGCGCCTGCTTCCGCGGTTGTGACCAATCAAGAAAATGTCATTGTCAATCCGAGTTTCGAATTTCCGCTCGGCGCGGGAAATTGGGACAACACGCCGGGGCGCGGAATCAGCACGCCTGCCGTAGCGGACGCGGTAGACGGGGAGCGTGTCCTGCAGTTGAGTGAATTTGGGTTTACGGATACAGGAGGCCCTTTTACATTTCAGGTTCTGGACGGGGTAAAAGAAGGGGATTATGTGTCTTTTAGCGCATATGGAAGAATTGTTAATGCGGATAATCCTACTTTTCCTAGATTGAAACTTGAATGCAAAAACGCCAATGGTGACATTCTTCCGGGGACCCAGGTTGCTGTGATTGCAACAAATGTTTTTGAAAAATATTCAGTCGGACAGCGTGCGCCGGCTGGAACGACACATGCTGTTTTTGTTATAGAGTTATGGAATCCACTTGAGACAAGAAACACAATTACTCAATTTGACGCGGCGGTAGGAACGGTTTCAACTTATCCGATTGTTTTCGACACATCGCTTTCCAAAACCGCGATTACGAAAGGAACTCCCACATACGTCAGCGGACGAATCAAAAACATTTCGGAAACTGCCGTGAGTAATCTGGAAATGGTCGTGAATGTCCCCTCGGGATTCAATTTCATCGACAAAACCGTCAGGCGGGACGGAATTTCGGTGGCGTCCAGCACCGGCGGGCAGGTCAAAACCTATTCGATCGGTTCGATATCGGGAAGCGGCGGCAGTCAGAATTTCGGATTCCTGCTTGCGGCGTCGCAGGCGGTGCAAATCGGAAAAGGTTATGAAATTTCCATGTTCGCGCGGGACAGCGTGACCGGCGAAGTGAAATCCGGCACGCATCAGATCCTTTTGAAAATCACGGCGGACCCGCTGTTTGAAGAGGGAACCATTCTCGGAAAAGTGTTCAATGACGTCAATGAGAACGGAATCCAGGATGCGGGCGAAAAAGGAATCCCGGGTGTCAAGCTGGCAACGGAAGAAGGTGTCGTAGTCGTCACAGACGCTCACGGCCGTTTTCATATTCCCGCCGTGAAACCGGGGCGCCACGTTGTGAAAATCGACGGGCACACGCTCCCTAAAGGAAGCAAATTTGTGACCGAAGAAGCGCTTTTGGTGAAAACCACCGACGGCATGCTGAATGTCGCCAATTTCGCGGTCAAGCTTCCCGAGCTTCAAATTCCGGCGAAATACCGCGACAAGATGGAAGTTTACGTCACGCAAGGCACCGATTTTGTGAAGCCGGAGCTGGATATCACGATGGATCCTCAGATTCTCTGGCTCGGCATCGGGGTTTTCGAAAAAGACCCGCGTTTTTTAATCCGGATGAATTACGCTGATTTGGTCGCCGGCTGGCGCATTGAAATCCGGGATGAAATGGGAGAGAAAATCTGGACCGGTTACGGGCTTGGCGCGCCGCCGAAGGAAGCGTACTGGACGGGAAAAACCATGAACCGCGAGCCGGTGAAAAAGGGCGTTTACTCCTATCGGCTGATCGTGCGCGACCGGGAAGGGCGCGAGGACTGGACATCGTTAAAGTATTTTAGAATCATGAGTAAACTCGACCGCAACGCGTCTTCCAACCCGGAAATTGAAATTCCGCAAACCGGCAGTATGTTAATCAGTCAGGACGGAAAACGAAGCATTCCCAGCGTCGCGATGCCCAAAATTCAGATCCGTGGCTCTACCGCTCCGTGGAACACC
>CAZFUU010000115.1:0-5294 GCA_964522565.1 uncultured bacterium
ACTTAGGGAAACCTGGTAGGATTGACTATTTTTTTCTTCCCTTTACGGCAAAATTGCTTATAAAAGCAGAAATACTTGAACAGGCGAAGTTTGTAATTTTTTTTATGGAATTTTCTGGGTTCACAAAAAATGTTTTAAAATCTTCAAACAGGAGGTAAAAAATCGGAATGATGAATAATGTCAAAACCGTTGAGCTGAGAATACCGCCGATCATCGTAATGGAAAGTGGCGCCCATAGTTCGCTGGATTCCGTCTTTGAAACCGCCATCGGCAGGAATCCGAATACGGTTGACACCGTTGTAATCAGAATCGCTCTTAAACGATCCTTTCCCGCCTGAATGAGCCGCGGCACTGTTTCAGGTATCTGCGCTTTAAGCGCGTTGATACGGTCTACCAGAATAATCGATGAGTTCACAACATACCCTACCAGAATAAACATCCCGAGAAATACCTGCTCACTGAGCGGCTTGTCGGTATATGCCAAAGCCGCCCACACCCCGATAAGCCCGAGCGGAATCGCGATCATAATCATCAGCGGCTCGGTATAGGACTGATACAGGCACGCCAGTACCATGTAGACCAGAACAATCGACAACAAAACGCCCATCGACAGTTCGGACTTTCCCTTCATCAATTCGTCATACTGACCGCCGAACCGCCAGAAATAATCGGGCGGCATTTTGACGTCCCGGATGGCGGCCCTAATTTCATTGGCAACGGTCTCAATGGGGCGGTGCACGTCTCCTTTCAGAAAGACATAGCGGTATTTGTCTTTGCGGTCAATCGTTTGAGGGCCGCGGGAAGGATACAGGCCCGCAATTTGCTTGAGCGACACCTGTGTTCCGTCCTCCGGCGCCACGAGATATACATGCTCGAGGTCCTCCACTTTCTGGCGGTAAATGGGCTGAAGGCGCGTAATAGTTTCGATTTCCTGGCCTTTTTCAATTTCACGGAATTTCGTCGGCCGCATCCCCCTCACCTGCGCGTGAATCGAATCCGCGACTTCACGCACCGAAAGGCCGTAATACGCCGCGCGCCCCTTGTCGACAACAACGCTGTATTCAGGCCGCTTGCGAAGATCCGTCATCACCAGGTTCGTCAATCCTTCGATCCCCTGTATCTTTTGGGCCATCTCATGCGCCAGACGCTCGAGTTCGTCATTTTCAAGGCCGAAGATATTGACGACCATTTTTTTGGATTCCTCGCTGGCCGCCCCTTCGTCCACAATCAGGGAATATTCATCGTGAATCTGCTTGATCAGCTCATTGCCCTTTTCACGGACATGGTTCATGATTTCATCTTTCGACAGCGTCCGCTGCGCGCGCGGAACCAGGCGAACAAAAATTCTCAGGTCATCCTTTTGCACCGTGGTGGAAATCATATCCAGTTCGGTATATCCATTTAAAAATTCCTCGATTCTCCTGGCCGCTTCGTCGTTCGTGTCCAGCTTCGCGCCCGCCAGCGGAAAAACAATAATTTGAAATTCATTCTCCTCAAGCTGGGTGGGCAAATCTATCGCGCGTGACGTCAGCTTCCAAACCGAAAAACTGAACAAGAACAATAACAATATCAGAAACAGATATCTCAACCGAAAAGCCGTTTGGAGCATGCGTCCGTACCTGCTCTGGAGGCCGCCGGGCAATGATGGTCCCTGCCTGGCGGCTTCCTTCAAACCGGAGGTTTGATTCAAATCCTGTTTTCGCTTCAGGAAATTCGGCGTCAGTTTGACCGCGAGTAGTTTGAACGGGTGCGTCAGTTTTAAAAAAAACAATTTAAATTTCGAAACTATTTTCATGCCCAAAGAAAATAACGGTTTTTTCCCTTCAGAGACCACGAGCGCGCGCGCTTTTAACAACAGAAGCGGGACGAGCATCACGGCCGTCAGGAGCGACAGCGTCAGGGCAATGGAAATCGTGACGGCAAACCCCTGGTAAAGCAGTTGGATGGACTTGTCCACAAACAAAACCGGAATAAAAACGCATAAACTCGTCAGGAGCGATGCCAAAAGAGGAATCCACATTTCTTCAGCGCCCCGGACAACGGCTTCAGCGTATTTCAGCCCCTCCTCTCTTTTTTTCTCGGCATTCTCCATCACCACCACCGCACTGTCCACCATAATGCCGATGGAAAGCGCCAGCCCGCTCAAGGTCATGATGTTAATGCTGAAACCGAAACGCTCCATAAAAATAAACGTGGAAATCACGGAAATCGGTATCGTGACGGAAACAATCGCCGACAACACCCATTTCCGCAAAAATGCGTAAATAATCACCGACACCAGAAAAATACCGATAATTAACGCGTTTTTCACATCCCCGATCGCGCGCTTGATCAACTTGGCCTTGTCGGAAACCACTACGACGTTGATCTCTCCCTTTTTCTCATTTTCAAACTGCTGAACGACGCGCAAAACGCCTTCACTGACCGAAATCGTATTGGCCAAAGACACCTTCTTGACATAAAGAGACACGTTCGGGCTTAAATTGAGGCGGGCGTAATCTTCCGGCTCGAGATAGGAATCCTTGATGGTCGCAATTTCCTCAAGAGGAATTATCGAGCCGTGACGGCTGGCCTTAATCCCGATCAACCCGATCTGCTTGATGTCGTCAAAAGCGCCCAGCGTGCGAACCGCGAAATCATAGGTGCCTCTTTCATAACTTCCTGCCAGCAAGGAAACGTTGGCGGCGCCGATCCGGTCCATGACTTCTTCGATTGAAATGTTGTAGGCGAACATCTTGTCCCGGTCAAGCTCGACCAGAATTTTCCGCTCGCGCCCGCCGTATACTTCGACGCTGGCAACGCCGTCAACCCTGTCAATCCTCGGTTTTAAATCCTGGTCCACCAGCGACCGGATTTCCTCCGGCGACAAGGACTCGGAAATCAGGGCAGCAATCAGAATGGCCGAGTCGGTATCCTGATAATTGGCGATTACGGGTTTTTCGATTTCATCCGGCAGCAATCCCCTGACCCGCGAGAATTTTTCCCTGACTTCCAGCGCGGCGAATTTCATATCCGTTCCCGTTTCAAATTCAAGCGTGACCCTGCTTTCGCTCTCGCGCGAATTCGAATACATATTCTTCAGGTTCGACACCGTCGAGACGGATTCCTCGACGAGACGGGTAATTGACCGTTCGATTTCGAGCGGCGGAAGGCCGCCGCGCGCGCGGATAATAATCGAAATAATGCCGCGGCTCGTGCCTTGATACAGCTCGACGGGCAAAATCATCAGGGATATTGTTCCGATCATGATCGCCGCGGCGAAGATGACCCACGTCAGCGTTTGTTTCTTGGCGGAAAATGCGGGAAGTCCCATCGGTCGTTACGGTTCTCCTTCGAGATACTCGAAATTGAACAGCCGATCAATCGCTCTCGTCGAAATAATGTAAAATGCCGGTATCACGAGCAGTGTGAAAAACGTGCCAGCCGTCAACCCTCCGATAATGGCGACGGCCAGAGGAATTTGAAGCTCTGATCCCTCTCCGATTCCAAGCCCAAGCGGGATCAGTCCCGCGACCGTTGTCAACATGGCCATCATAATCGGCCGGAAGCGGATAAACGCGGCATCCACGCACGCCTGAACAAGCTCCGTGCCCTGCCGGCGGGATTGGTTGATAAAATCGATTAAGATAATCGCGTTATTCGGGCCTGACCCCGCGATGATAAAAATACCCAAAAGCGAGATGACGTTAACCGATGTGCCGGTCACAAGCAGCGCCACCGCCACGCCAATCAGAGACAACGGAACGCTTAACATAATCAAAAACGGATGGAGAAACGATTCGAATTGCGCGGCCATAATCATGTAATTGAGAATAATAGCAAGCGCAATCGCAAAGCCGACCCGCCTGAACGACTCGCGGACTTCCTGGGCTTTTCCCACCAGTTCAACGGAATAATCCCGCGGGAATGTCATCTCATCCAGCTTCTCTGCGACTGCCGCCAGAACATCTTTTTCCTTAAACCCTTTCCTGATCGCGGCAGTCACAATCACCGTCCGGATCTGGTCGCGGCGCTTGATTTCGCTCGGCCCGTATCCCTGCTTGATTGTTCCGATTTCTTTAAGCGCCACCGGACCGTCGATTGTCTTGCTGTGCATCAGCAAATCACCGATTTTGGAAAGGTCATGATGGTCTTTATCCCTCAGCTTGACGCGAACATCGATTTCCCTGCCCGCTTCCTTGTACTGGGTCGCAATCGCCCCTTCAATTGCCGCTTTTGCCGTCAAGGCAATGTCGCGCGCGGAAATGGCGTATAACGAGGAGCGGCGGCGGTCAATTTCAACTTTTGTCTCAGGCGACTTGTCGCCGATGTCATCAAGTATTTCACTCGCCCCCGGAACCGTGCTCAGCATCCTGCGGATTTCGCGCGCCAGATTATCCAGGACGTTCAAATCGTAGCCCTTGACCTCGATCACAATCGGCTTGCCGCCCGCGGCCGCGAATTCAAACTCACTTTCCTGAAGGACATATTCAATCGACGCCTTCTCAAGGCGCTTGGGGGCCAGCCGGTCCTGAAGCTCGGAGACAACGGTTGCCGAAGATTTTTTCCTGTCTTCCTTCAACTTGACGAGCAGAATGGCCTGATTGGAACGCAGGGTCACCACGCTGACGTCACCGGCTTTTGACGACGGAGAAGAACCGATCGTGACGGACACCGTTTCGATTTCCGGGAACTGCGCGGCTTCTTGTTCGATAACACGTGTAATATCATCGGTCGCGCCAAGCTTGCTTCCGACAGGAAGGTCGACCTTGATCATGAATTGCCCCTGGTCCACCTTGGGCATCACTTCGGTATCGAGAAGGCCAAAAATCGGAAAACTCAAAAGAAACATCAGAAACCCGCCGAAAATAATTTTCGCGAAAACCCAGTTCTGCTGCTTCCGGTTCAACCCCCGAAAATAACCGTTGATCCTGGTTTGCATGACTTTTCGGAGAGGCGCGGTGTCTTTGCGTTTCGGAGTCGGAATCCCTACGGCCAGCATCGGAATCAACGTCAGAGAAAGAAAAAACGCGATAACCGTTAAATGAATATTCGCCCAGGCCAAATCCTTGAAAATCTGGCCGATCACGCCGGGAATAAAAATAATCATCGGGAAAAAAGCGGCAATTGTCGTGGCCGACGACGTAAACAGCGGCCAGAAGACCTCGTTGGCGCCTTTGATCGCGGCTTCGCGGGGCTCCAGGCCTTCTTCACGCAGGCGAAATATATTTTCAAGCACCACGATTCCGTTATCCACGATGGCGCCGGCTCCCAAAGCGATCCCGAAAAGTGAAATCATGTTGAACGTGATCCCC
>CAZFUU010000116.1:0-5293 GCA_964522565.1 uncultured bacterium
CCACTCAAACAATGCCCCCTGCGGGGCCAAACTCGTGGACAAACACATATCCTTCCCGCTGTTTTTGTGCCAATGCTTCTGGAGCTCTCCTGGAACCCTCCTGTCCCCATTTTTTCCGGTTTTTGGGCCATTTCTGAATTCTTGCTCCCGGCCGGGTTTTTATGGCATAGGAGAGCCATGGAAAACAAGGCCGTGGCGCAAATCCTCGAGGAAATCGGGGAACTTCTTGAAATCCAGGGCGGAAATCCTTTTAAAATCAGGGCGTACCAGAACGGCGCCCGCATTATCGGCGGGCTCAGTCAAAATGTTGCGGAACTGGTTCGAACCGGCGGTATTCGGAAAATCAAAGGGATTGGCGAGGGGCTGGCGGAAAAAATCAAGGAACTCGTCGAAACCGGAAACTGTCATTACCATCATGAATTAATCAAATCGCTGCCGAATGGCCTGCTTGAGCTTCTCAAAATTCCCGGCCTCGGGCCCAGGCGGGCAAAAATCCTCTGCGGGAAACTTGATATCAAAAGCGTCGCCGAACTCGAATACGCCTGCCAGGAAAACCGCTTGCTGGCCCTGGACGGGTTCGGAGAAAAATCCCAGGCCAAAATTCTGGAGGCGATTCGCCATTACAACAAAACCAAAGGGTATTTTCTTGTTTCAGACGCGCGCGACGAAGCGGAAAAGTTGACGGCGTATCTTCGAAAACACAAAGGCGTCGACCGGCTGGAAATCGCCGGCAGCATTCGCCGGCAAAATGATATTGTTCACGATATTGATATTCTCGCGGCCGTGAAATCGCCGGAAGCGCTTCATGACGCGTTTACCTCCTACTGCGAAGTCGAGAGCGTGATTGCCCGCGGCGAAACAAAATCCAGCGTCATCTTGAGCAGTGGAATCCAGGCGGATTTGCGGACGGTGAGGGATGAGGAATTTCCGTGCGCCCTTTATTATTTCACGGGCAGCAAGGAACACAATGTTGCCGTGCGCACGATGGCAAAGCGCGAGGGGCTTAAGGTGAGCGAATATGGCATTTTCCGGGGGGCAAAACGTATTCCTTGCCGGGACGAGGCGGATATTTTTAAAATATTCGGGTTGGAGTATATTCCGCCGGAACTTCGGGAAAATATGGGCGAAATTGAAGCCGCGCGGGAAGGGAAACTTCCCAAATTGATCGGGCCGGGAGATATCCGGGGCACGTTCCACATTCATTCGAATTACAGCGACGGGACCGCAGGAATCGAAGAGATGGTCCGGGCGGCCCTCGACTTGGGTTATGAATATATCGGGATTTCTGACCATTCGGAATCGGCGGTTTACGCCGGCGGCCTGAAGCCGGCCCGGCTCGCGAAACAGAAAGAGGAAATCGGCGGTCTCCGGAAAAAATACGGAAAAATCAAAATTTTTCGGGGAATTGAATCGGACATTTCCGGCGACGGCGCCCTGGATTATTCGGACGAAATTCTTGGCGAATTTGATTTTGTTATCGCCGCGATTCACAGCCGTTTCAACATGAAAGAAAAGGAAATGACCGCGCGAATTTGCCGCGCCATGCGGCATCCGGCGACGACATTTCTGGCGCATCCGAGCGGCCGGCTCCTGCTCGGGCGGGAAGGATACGCAATTGATTATGAAGCGGTTTTTGAATGCGCGAAAAAAACGGGCGTGGCGATTGAAATCAACGCCAACCCGCACCGGCTGGACCTGGACTGGAGAATGGCAAAACGCGCCAAAGAGCTCGGCGTGCTGATGAGTATTCACCCGGACGCGCACGGGACCGCGGGTCTTCGGGACGTGGCCTACGGCGTCGGCGTCGCGCGCAAGGGATGGCTGGAGAAGCGGGACGTGTTGAATACGCGGACGGCTGATGAAATAAAAAAATTCTTCAAAGTGCGTGGACAACAAGCACACTAAGACGCGTACCCTAAGGCGCGCACACTAAGGTAGGTGACGTTTAAACGTGACCTACCTTAGGGGAATGGCGGGGGTGAGGGTTGGTATTGATGATGTCAGAAACCATTGAACAAAAGAAAAAGCGCGCGCGGGAAATTATCAAGCGCCTGCGGAAAGCCATTCCGGACGCCAGGATCGCGCTCAATTTTAAAAATCCGCTTGAGCTTCTCGTCGCGACGATTCTCTCCGCCCAATGCACCGACAAGCGCGTCAATGTCGTGACCGCCGCTCTCTTTAAAAAATACCGGACGCTCAAGGAGTACGCGGGCGCGGACGTGAAAGTGTTTGAAAGCGATATCCGCTCGACCGGATTTTACAAAGCGAAGGCGAAAAATATCATCGGCTGTGCCAAGGAATTAATTGCGCGATTTGACGGTGAAATTCCAAAACGAATGGAGGACTTGGTGACACTGCCCGGCATCGGCCGGAAAACCGCGAACGTCATTTTGGCCAACGCGTTCGGAATCCCGGGAATCGCGGTTGATACACACGTGAAGCGGCTCGCGTTCCGCATGGGATTGACAAAAGAAACGGACCCGGACAAGATTGAGTTTGATTTATACCGGGTGATGCCGCGAAAAGCGTGGATTGATGTGAACCATTTGATTGTCTGGCACGGCCGGCTCACGTGTTTTGCCCGCAAGCCGGAGTGCCGGCGTTGTGTCATCAATGACCTGTGCCCGAAACTGGGAGTGAAAGGAGGAGATGGCAGATGACAGAAAGCAGATGGCAAGGTATAGGCGCATTTTTCTGCGCTCTGTTGTCTGTCGTCTGAACTCTGTCGTCTGATTTTTATGATCACCAGCGAACAAATTAAAACATTGGCGCGCGAAACCGGTTTTCACGCCTGCGGAATCACGAAAGCGAAACGATTTCCGGAAGCTGAAGAAACCGTTCAAAAATGGGTGGACGCGGGGAACCACGCCGGAATGAAATTCATGGAACAATTCGACGCGCGCGCGGCCGATTTCTGGTCGCGTTTGCCGTGGGCCAAAAGCGTGATCGTGCTCGGCGTGAATTATTATTCAAAATTTCCGAAGGCGGGCCCGGAAGATTCCTCCGGCTTTGAACTTTCCGCGGCAACGGCGCCCGGACTTTTCGGGCGCGTCGCGCGCTATGCCTGGGGCATGGATTATCACAAAATCATCAACGCGCGGCTGGAGCTGTTGAAGGAAAAAATCCTTCAGGCCTACGGTGAAACTGTTGAATTCGAATCGACGGTTGACACGAAACCAATCCTGGAGCGGTCACTGGCTCAGGAGGCCGGCCTTGGGTTTTTGGGCAAGCAGGGCCAGCTGATTTCACTTGAATACGGCCCGTGGCTTTTTCTTGCTTCTTTGATCACGAGCCTTGAGCTGGCGCCGGACTCGCCATGCCGCGATACTTGCGGGAGATGCAACAAGTGCGTGAGCGCCTGCCCTATGGGGGCGGTGCTGGCCGGTCACGGAATAGATGCCCGCAAGTGCATCTCGTATTTGACCATTGAACACCAGGGCGACATCCCGGATGAATTGAGCCGCCGCCTTGGCGACAAAATTTTCGGCTGTGACACCTGCCTCGAGGCATGCCCTTTTACGGCCTGGCAGAAAGAAACCGACTGGGAAGAATTGAAGCCGGGCTCAGGGTGCGGCCCTCAACTCAGCCTTCGGGAGTTGGTGGAAATTCAATCAGACGAGCAATTTAACCGGAAATTCAAGGATACCTCACTGCTGCGTTGCGGCCGAAAAAGGCTGCTCAGAAACGCTTCTGTCGTTCTCAACAACCTTCTTTCCGACGGCTCCTGACCTCTTGTGGACAGTCCACAATTCAAATAGACGTTTTTTTTGCAAAATCTCTGTAAGTCATTTCATATCAACAGGATAAATAAGTTAAAATAAAGCCCTGAAACTTGAATTTTATAAATCTATTGTGTATACTTTTTATAAGCATTTAGTATAAGGGGAAAATAACCTGTGGCAAAAAACAAAACCCATACAAAACGCTCATATAATCGGGGTATCAGGATAACTTCCTGCGCCGTTCTGATCGCATTCATCTTTACAAGCATGCCCGCGCCCTCTTATGGTCAAATACATCCCGGAAATTACGGCGGAAATATTCACGCCGGAGTCGATCATGACCTGACGCAAATCGCGAATTCCTTGTCGATACCCGGTGAGTTTGGGACCATTCAGGAGCGATTTATCCCGGAGAAAAAAGTTAAAAGTCACAAGTCACAAGTCACTAGTCATGAATCATCTGAGGTCCTTCACTCTTCACCCTTCACTAATCACTTGGTGGTATACATCCAGGACGCGCACACGAATTACGACGCGGAAACGAACATCCGTGAAATCATCCGGCATGTCCAGAAAGAATACGGCCTGTCTCATGTGTTCCTGGAAGGCGGGGAAGGGCCGCTCGACAGCTTGTTTTTCAGGGCCTTTCCCGACAGGGAAATCAAGGAGCGAATCCTGCTTGATTATGTCAGGCGGGGCGAGCTCTCCGGTGGTGAACTCGCGTCTGTCTTGAATGATGAATCGGATACGCGTTACTACGGCGTCGAATCGGAAAGAATGTACCAACAAAATAAAAACGCATTTCTGGAGGCCGTCAATCGTGAGGGTGAAATTCTTGAGGCCATTACCGCCGAGCGGCGGCAGCTTGTGAAGAAAGCCAAAGAGGTTCTTTCCCCGGAGGCCCTGCGATTTCATGAGCAATATGAATTGTTCCGGAAAGGGGAGTTGGGGATTGTGGAATACATTCGAACATTGGAAAGCATGTATGGAAAGAGTACAGATGACAGAATTCAGAGTACAGAAAAGGGGAATTCTCTGTTTTCTGATTTCCGTTCTCTGTCATCTTATCCCGAACTTTCCAAACTCCTCGCCGCCGAGAAAGGGGAGAAAGAACTGAAAGGCGAGGACTATGATATTTCGGCCAGCCAGATGATCGCCGCGTTCCAGAAGAAAGTGATGCCTCGGCTCGACCGTTCGAGCCAGATGGAGATGAACCAGTTGATCCAGCTCTATCAGATCGGGATGGTGAATCACGGGGTGCTGGTGAAGCGGATTGAGGAACTGGCGAAGGAGAAGAATTTTTTCTTTCACGCGCCCGAGAAATTGCAGAAGACGGCCGAGCACGCCCGGACGATTGAATCGATCAAAGGGACGGCGCTGTTCGATGAGATTAAGGCGGTGGAGCGCGAGATACGGGAAAATATGGGGTCAGACCCCGGGAACAAATGGGATGGTTCTCACGAGCCCGTCATGCCGGGCTTGACCCGGCATCCAGTAGTTCTGGATTCCGGCTTTCGCCGGAATGACACATTGATTCTGGAGAGGTTCTACCACCTCGAACTGTTAGAAAA
>CAZFUU010000117.1:0-5279 GCA_964522565.1 uncultured bacterium
TAAAGTCGATATCGGCGAAATGCTGGCGCGGGTCATACGCGTCCTTCACAAAACATTGCCTGTTTCCGAGCCCATGAGGGCACTTTCCGTCGGTTCAAGCGCCGAACCCCAGTTCCGTCTGTTGGAGACCAATTTTCAAGGCGGGCTGTATCTCCTGGACTGCGAAAAAGAGGCCCTGGATATTGTCACAGAGCGAATCTCGCGACAGTCGACCGATCATGTCTTTACGATTCAGGATGACTATACCCGGCTGTTTTCTGAAAAGAAACGGACGCGTCAATTCATTCAACACCACTTGCATAACCAGAAGGTTCATTTAATCACTTTTCATCATTCGCTTTATTACAGCCCGCGGAGAAACTGGCTGAATTTATTCGAGCAAATCTCAACGCTCATGACCGCGCGATCGGCGATTCATGCCGTGATGATGTCGGCCTCCCATCGTGAAAAATATACGACGTCCTGGCTGTATGACTATTTCGCCGGGAGTTTTTTCGGGCATCACAATGATCAGGATTTGCCCGGGTTTTCGCGGGAACTTTCGAAGTGCGGCGTTTTCGAAAACATGAAAATCCGGACCCTGACGCGCCGGGTAAAATTCGTGTGTGACGATTTTAAAAAAATGATGTCGGTCGTATGGATGATTCTGCTGTATCCTAATGTGCATCGGTATTCGCCGGCGCAGCGGCAGGAAATCACCGAATTCATGTACGAGCAATACTGGAAAAAGAAAAGGGCGTTGATTCAGGAGCAGGATCACCTGATGATTTATCAAGGAATCGAATAGCCACCCGTTAAATCGCAAGGAGGAAAATCATGAAACAGATTGATAACCGGCAGAAAGAACAAATTCAATTGAAAGCGCAAAAATCAAGAATCAGCAAGCACATTCATGAATCGAAAGGGCAAGGCGGCGGTCAATACGGACACGGCCGGTCCGAGAATGCTTCCGGCGCGGAAGTGAATGCGGAACCCTATCACGCCGCGCCAAAAATCGGCAGAAACGATCCGTGTTCATGCGGCAGCGGCAAGAAGTTTAAGAAATGCTGTTTGATAAAAACGGCCGAACCACCGGCGGAAGGTGAAAGATAGCGTTCCATCGGGCTGGTCAATCGGGGTATTCAATAGTATAATTTTCGCGTATTTGAACTTGAATCAGGAGCGGCATGAAAGCATTCGTTGTAGGACTTCTTTTTTTACTCGTAGTTTCGATTCTCGCGGGCGTTGGGTTTTTGCTGTTACCTTTTTTGCTCTTGCTCACTATATTTCTCAGGGTGCTGATCGGTTTTTCCCTCATTTTATTCGCCATATGGCTTCTGGGAAAATTGATTTTATGGGGATGGAAAACGCTAAAGGACTAAAATCGGGTAAATCATGAGTGATTATGATTATGTGATCGTAGGCGGGGGGATTATCGGGCTGACGGTGGCCTATGAACTGACGGAGCGCTTTCCCGAAGCAAGAATCGCGTTGATTGAAAAAGAACCGTTTCCGGGACAGCACGCGAGCGGGCGCAACAGCGGCGTTCTGCACAGCGGTATTTATTATTCGTCCGATACGCTCAAGGCGCGCATGTGCGCCGACGGCGCGCGGTTGATGAAGGAATTCGCCGGTCGTCACGGGATTCCGTGCAGGACGTGCGGAAAAGTTATTATCGCGACAAAAGAAAGCGATTTAAAGGTGCTGGAGCGCCTGATGCGAAACGCGCGTGATAACGGCGTGAAGGCGGAGCTTAAGAATCAATACGAAATCAGGCAAATCGAGCCCCACGCGAAACCATTTTACGCGGGAATTTACACGCCGGATACGGCTGTGATCGATTCATCCGGAATTTTAAACGCTTTGCGGGAAATCCTGACCACGCGAAAGACAGCGCTTTTTTTCGGGATGCGGGCGGTTTCGATCGATCCGGGCATCCAGCAAATTCAAACGGACAGCGGCAATATCAGGTATTCTTTCCTGTTCAATTGCGCGGGCGCCTACGCCGATGAAATTGCGCGTTTTTTCGGATTTGCGCGAACTTACGCCCTGGTGCCTTTTAAAGGAATCTATTATGAGCTCTCTGCCGACAAACGCTTCATGGTCAACGGTAATATTTATCCCGTCCCCGACATTGAAATGCCGTTTTTAGGCATTCATTTCACAAAGTCCATCGACGGACGGGTCTACGTAGGGCCCACAGCCGTTCCGGCGTTCGGCAGAGAACACTACGGCATTTTGAAAGGCCTGAACTGGCGTGAGGGAGGTTCGATTGCAGGCCGTGTTTTATCGATGTATCTGTGTGGGCGTGACCATTTTCGCGGACTGGCTCACAGGGAAATGCTGAATTGCATCAAATCGTTCTTTGTCAGAAACGCGCGGAAACTGTTACCGGAGATTGGTGAAAAGGATTTTGTGAGGTCGGAGAAAGTCGGCATCCGGCCTCAGCTGATTAACACCAGAACAAATCAGATGGTGATGGATTATGTGCTTGAAAATGACCAATCGTCCGTTCACGTCTTAAACGCGATTTCACCGGCGTTCACGTGTTCTTTCGCGTTTGCCAAATTGCTGGCGGACAAGGCCGCGAAAATATCCAAAACCAACACACTGACGCTCGAACGCGTCGAGGCCGGCCATGGATAAAAAGAATCAATTGCGAATCGGGATCGGACAAATCAACCCTACGGTCGGCGATATTGACGCAAACGCGGAAAAAATCATTTCCTACATTCAACGCGGGGAACAGGAAGGGATACAACTTCTTGTGTTTCCGGAGCTGGCGATATCCGGTTATCCGATTTGGGATTTGGCGAACAAGAAACAGTTCGTGCACGAAAACCTGAAAGCACTTAAAAAAATCGCGTCTTCGACGGCCGGGACCAGAATCACGGTTGCGGTGGGTTTTATTGACCGGGGCAGCAAGCGCGCAAACGGAAAAAACCACAACGCCATCGCCATCATTCGAAACGGAAAGATCATACACCGGCAGTATAAAACCCTGCTTCCGACCTATGACGTGTTCCTTGAACGGATTTTCTTTGAGCCGGGAGAAAACCAGGATATCTTCAGATTGAACGGAATTCCGCTTGCGACCAGTATTTGTGAAGATATTTGGGACGACCATTATCCCGTCAAACCCGTCCGGGTTTTGGCCGGAAAAGGAGCGAAAATTCTTATCAACATTTCCGCCTCTCCGTTTCATCAGAATGCGGACGCGGTCCGTCGCGCGCTTGTTCAAAGGAAAGCGAAAGAATACGGATTGTGGATTATTTACGTCAATCAGGTCGGCGGACAGGACGATCTGGTTTTTGACGGGCGCAGTTTGATTTGCGATCCGCAGGGAAATGTTTATTACCAGGCGGCTCCGTTTTCCGAAAATCTTTTCACGGTTGACCTGGACCTGTCGCGCAAACGGCGGAATCCCTGTCCGGCACATACAGTGAATCAAACGCAGGAGATGTATCAAGCGCTTCAGCTCGGCTTGGCCGATTACATCAGAAAAAACGGCTTCCGAAAAGTGGTTGTCGGGCTGAGCGGAGGCATTGACTCCGCTCTGGTGGCGACGATTGCCGCCGACGCGCTCGGCCCGGGTTCGGTCATCGGGGTCAGCATGCCCGGGCCTTATTCGTCGTCTCACAGCATTGAGGACGCGCGCGAGCTTGCGGAAAATTTAGGGGTTGAATTCAGGACCAGGCCGATTTCGGAAAGCTACGAGCTTTTTATGGCGCGCGTGAGAGAGGAAAAAAAGAAAAGGGGCTGTATACCCGATGCGACAAATAAAATTTCACTGGCCATGGAAAATCTTCAGTCGCGATTGCGGGGAATTCACCTGATGTATATTTCCAATGACGAGGGCGCCGTTCTTTTATCCACTGGCAACAAGTCCGAGCTGGCGATGGGATACGGCACGCTGTATGGGGATATGTGCGGAGGATTGGCCGTTTTGGGAGATGTGTACAAGAGCGATGTCTACCGCCTCTGTGAATTTCGTAACCGCTCCGGGGTCGTGATCCCACGCTCGACAATCGAAAAACCGCCTTCAGCCGAGCTTCGTCCGAATCAAAAGGATACGGATTCGCTTCCCGATTATGCCGTGCTGGATAAAATATTGGCCTTTTATATCGAGAAAAATCTCGGGTTTGACGATATTTGCGCGCGTTTGAGACGGCAAAAAATTCCGCCGGAAATCATCCGGGACGTGATCGCGAAAGTAGATTTGAGCGAATATAAAAGGCGGCAGCTGCCTCCGTCTCTTCGCGTTACCGAAAAAGCGTGGTTCGGGAGGCGCATGCCGATCACAAACCGCTTTAGACAAAGGTAAGACGCGCATTATCTGTTTTCTGGACGAAAATTGGTGTTGTGTGGTAATATTTGCCCTGTGGATAACAAGGAGATGTCATGAAGCAATTTGAATTATCAGTCATTTTCTTCGCATTAACCGTCATATTGATGACAGGATGCGCGGGAGCAGAAAAGCCGGTCAAAACGATTGCAAAGCCGATCAGAGCTGTATCCGATGAAATCGGAAAAGAACGCACCATCGAACGGCACGGAGAACGAATCGCGTCGGTCGACCCGCAAGATGATAAAAAAATCAGAATTTCCTTTTAAGAAAGCGCCACGGGTAACTCTTTGCTGGATTCCATTTCGAATGCATTTGGGTCGGGTTTTGTTAGCAGCAAGCCAGAGAGGTATTGTGAGAATCGTGATTAACCCGAAAAAGGCGGATCGTGTGAAATCAGGAGCAATACTGTCGGCGTGCAAACGGCATTTGGAGCGATGCAAGTTATTTCTGCGTCGATGGGAAAGCGGCACGGAAGAACGAATTAAAAAAAATGTTCCGGTGGATTTTTCGGGATTGACACCGTTTCAGAAAAAAATATTGATGTGCCTGCGCGACACACGAAGGGGAGAGACGCTGACCTATGGCCAGCTGGCACGCCGAAGCGGGTTTCCGCATTCAGCGCGCGCGGTCGGAAACGCGCTTAACCGGAATCCGGTTCCGATTTTGATTCCATGCCACAGGGTCGTCAAACAAAACGGCTCACTCGGCGGATTCGCGCTCGGCATAAACTGGAAAAGGCGATTACTGCAAACAGAAAGGGTTTTTGACATTAAACCATGAAAAAGGATTTTTCGCGAATCACCGCTAAACTTGCCCTACAGGCCTTAAATGAAAAGAAAGGCGTGGACGCGGTCGTTCTGGATGTCCGCAAAATGACGGATATTGCGGATTATTTTCTCATTGTGCACGGCACATCGGACCGGCATGTCAGGACCTTGGCGGACGGTGTTGT
>CAZFUU010000118.1:0-5221 GCA_964522565.1 uncultured bacterium
CACAATGATCCGCTGCCGCGCGCGAGAAATTTCCTCCCGGATTCGCCGGAACACATACGGATGAACAAGCCGTTCAAGCGCCTTGCGCTTTTTGGAATCGGCAAAAATAATTTCTGCGACATGGCGCCTGGAAACCGGCCCGCTAGCTCCGAACAATTTCCGGATACGGCGGTTGACCGGATTCGACTTCCTGAAAACCTCTTTGGCCAGCCGGTCGCTGTTAATCACCCGGCCGCCCAGGCGCCGCATGAAAGCGGCGGTCGTGCTTTTGCCGCTTCCATAGGTTCCCGTTAATCCGACGACCAGCTTGCCGCCTGTTTTGCTCATGATTCGTCAAACCAGCTTTCAGAAAAACGCATGTCGACCTTCAACGGCACTCGCAGCGGATGCGCGTTTTCCATTTTATCTTTCACAAGACAGCCCAACTCTTCCTGTTCTGACGCCTTCACATCAAACACCAGCTCGTCATGCACCTGAAGAACCATTAAAGAATTCATCCCCCGGGCGGTTATTTGGCGATCAATTTCAATCATCGCGATTTTGATGATATCGGCGGCGGAACCCTGAATGGGCGCGTTGATCGCCGCCCGTTCCGCAAACTGCCTGCGCGCCGGATTGTTCGCGTTGATTTCCGGAAAATAAGACCGCCGGCCCAAAATGGTCTCCAGAAATCCATTTTCACGGGCCTGGACTTTTTGCGATTCCAGATAATCCCGGACCCGCGCGTAACGCTCAAAATAGGAATCAATAAAATTTTGCGCTTCCGGCATCGAAATTTGCAGGGATTGCGCCAATCCAAACGCGCTGACACCGTAGACAATGCTAAAATTGATGGTCTTGGCGACATTCCGCATTTCACGGGTCACATCGGCCTCTTTGACGCCGTAAAGCAAAGTTGCCGTAAATTTATGAATATCCAAATCTTCCCGGAACGCTTTCGTCAGATTCGGGTCCTCCGAGAAGTGGGCCAAAATCCTCAATTCCACCTGCGAATAGTCAGCGGATAAAATCAGGCGCCCCGCTTCCCGCGGCACAAATGCCTTCCGGATTTGCCTGCCGAACTCCGTTTTGACCGGGATATTTTGTAAATTCGGTGCCGAGCTGGACAACCGCCCCGTTGATGTCGCGGTTTGGTTAAAAGACGTATGAATCCGCCTGGTTTCAGGATGAATCAATTCCGGAAGCGCATCGACATATGTCGTTTTTAATTTGTTCTTTTCGCGATAATCCAGCAGCAGCTTCGGAAGCGCGTATGTGTGCGAAAGCCGCTCCAAAACATCCACATCCGTTGAATAACCCGTTTTCGTCCGTTTGATGACGGGAAGTTTGAGCTTGGTAAACAATATATCGGCGAGTTGCTTCGGCGAATTAACATTGAATTGTTCCCCCGCTTCCCGGTAAATTTTCTCCGTCAAATCTTCCAATGCCGCCGCCAACTGTTCTGAAAGCGTTTGCAGGAAACCCGCATCAACCGTCATGCCGTTCAACTCCATCCTGGCCAAAACAGACAACAGCGGCATTTCAAGCGTCTCAAACAGCCTGGTTTGCCCGTGCACTTCAAGCAGTTTTTTCAATTTTTCCACCAGCCGGAAAACGCAATCGGCGTCTTCGCAGGCATATTCAAAAATTTTTTCGAGTGGAATTTGATCCGTCGTCAGTTTTTTCGCCCCCGACCCTGCCAGGTCCTGATAGGCGATTTTCCTGACATTCAAATATTCGAATGAAATATCGTCCAAATTGTGATTCAGCTTGGCGGGGTTAACCAGGTAAGAGGCGATCATGGTATCAAAAAAAATGCCTTTCAGCTCAACCCCGTGCCGGTTCAAGACCAGATAGTCATATTTAATATTTTGGCCGGCTTTTTTGATCCGATCGTTTTCCAAAACGGGCCTCAAAATCTCCCGGGCTGTTTGCCAGCGAATCCCCGGCCCCGCGTGCGTTTCAAGCGCGACGGGAATGTAAAAGGCCTCACACGCTTGCAGGGAAAAACTGATGCCCACCAGATGCGCCCAAAAAGGATTTTCTGACGTGGTTTCCGTGTCGACCGAAATAATTTCAGCGGCTTCCAGTTTTCGCACAAGCGCTTTTAAATCCGGTTCGGTTTCAACCGTCACATAAGTCCTTTTTTCGTCTTTTTCATTTCCGGCCGGCGCTAACTCTTTCAGCATGCTGCGAAATTCAAAACGCCTGAGAAGTTCGGCCAAAACATGCTCGTCCGGTTCGCGCATTTTTGTTTCCTCCGGGTCCCAGTGAATCGGCACGTAACAATCGATTAATGCCAGGTCCCTGGACAGCCGCGCCAGTTGTTCGTTTTGTTCCAACTTTTCCCGGCGCGCTTTAGAAGCGATTTGGTCCAGGTGTTGATAAACCCCATCAACAGAGCCAAACGCCTGAATCAGCTCGACCGCCGTTTTTTCTCCGATTCCCGGAACGCCCGGAATGTTGTCGGAGGTGTCTCCGGCCAGCGCGAGCACGTCAACCACCTGCGGCGGCTTGAGCCCCCCGAAACGGACGGCGACCGTTTTCTCGTCCCAATATTCTTCCTGATAGGTATTCAAAATTTTGACCCGCTGATTGACAAGCTGCAACGCGTCCTTGTCTCCGGTAACGATTATCACCTCAAACTTTTCATCCTGCGCTTTCTTTGCCAATGTTCCGAACAAGTCATCCGCTTCATATCCCGCAAAATCGAGGGTAGAAATACGATACGCTTTTAAAAATTCCCTGATATGCGGCATCTGCGCGACCAAATCATCCGGCATGGGCTTGCGGTGCGCCTTGTACTCGCCGTATTTTTCTTTCCGGAACGTGGGCTCCTTTCGATCGAAACAGACCACAAGATGGTCGGGTTTATGTTCGCGGATAAGCCGGCGAAGCATCGTGACAAACCCGTAAATCGCGTTCGTCGGCTCGCCTTTCGAATTTGTCAGCGCGCGAATGGCATAATACGCGCGATAGCAAAACGACTGGCCGTCAATTAAAAAAATGCGCTCCGGCATTGCTCTGGATTTCCTTTTTTCAGGTTACTCTGAAACTCGCATGGCGCGCGCGCCCTGCCGCGCTTATGATGCTTCGACGGGCACTCCGCCCACAGGCGGATTCACGTTTGGATTTGATGCTTGTTCTCTTCACAACCATACCGGGATACAGGAGTTTCGCTTTAAATGGGGGCGTGATCCGGTTTACTTGATGCGCGGACCTAACCGGTACCGCTTGCCTTTCCTTTGAAATAATACTTTCAGAATTAAAGCTCTTTGTGCGCGTTTAATCTCTTCGGATTATGAATTATCGAGAGGGACCCATACGAAAGGACAAAACCTCATCGTATCAAATGCGAGGAAAGGATACTCAAACGCCGCCCCGAAAGCAAGTGTTTTTTACGCCGTCCTTTCAGCGCCTCTTTTTTTACTTCCGCGCGGCCGCTCCGGGTTTTGCGCCATGGCCGGAGGCCGCATGAACCGCCATTTGCGAAAAAGCCGCCGGATCGTATGATTTGGACATTGCTTCATCATACGAAACAATTTGTTTCGCGTATAAACTGAGCAAATGGTTGTCCAGCGTCTGGGACCCGTATTTGGCTCCCGTCTGGATTTCCGAAAAGATTTGATAGGTTTTGCCTTCCCGAATCAGATTCGCAATCGCCGGCGTGGAGATCATGATTTCAAACGCGGCAATACGGCCATGGCCGTCAATCCGCGGCAGTAACGCCTGCGAAATCACCCCCAGCATGGTCGACGCCAGCTGAACCCTGATCTGCCCCTGCTGATGGGCGGGAAAAACATCGATAATGCGGTCCACCGTCCGGGCAGCGCCCGTCGTGTGCAGTGTAGCGAAAACCAGGTGACCGGTTTCTGCCGCCGTAATCGCCGATTCCATGGTGGCAAGGTCTCGCATTTCTCCAATCAGAATCACGTCCGGATCCATGCGAAGGGACTTGATGACCGCTTCCGAAAATGACGGCACGTCGGCGCCGATTTCGCGCTGTGTCACGACGGCCTTTTTGTGACTGTGATAATATTCAATCGGATCTTCAACCGTCACGATATGGCAGGGTCGGGTCTCATTAATATAATTCAGCATGGTGGCAAGCGTCGTGGTTTTGCCCGATCCGGTAGGCCCGACGACCAAAATCAGTCCTCTCGGGCGATTGCACAGCTCGACCACCTTGGAAGACAATCCGATTTCTTCAAATGAATAAAACCGGCTCGGGAGAAGACGAAGAACCAGCCCGAAAGAACCTTTCTGCTTGAAACATGCCACGCGGAAACGGCATCCTTTCTCAAAATCAAAACCAAAGTCCACTCCGCCGACGCGCTCCATCTGCGCGCGGTGATATTCCGAGGTCACTTCTTTGACGAAATTTTCCGTATCTTTGGGTGAAAGCGCCTGATCCCCGATTGAAAGCATGTGACCGTCGATACGGTATGTGGGCGGACGCCCCACGGACAAATGGATATCAGACGCTCCTCGCCCAAGCGCTTCTCTGAGAATTTCAATCATTTCCATATTAAGCTCCCCGGTGGTTCAACGTGAAAGATGATCATTGCCGATTCTTTGATAAGTATACCATCCTGAATCTGCAATTGCGAATCCGCGCGCCGGCCAAAATGATGTTTTATCAACTTACTTAAAAAAAGAAAAAAGTCGTCTTTATGAAACAAGCAAAACAAGCCCGATTGAAAAAAAGGCCGCAATCGCCAAAAACAAGGCGTTCCGGAGCCCCGGGCGCCCGGAAACGTCCGATAATTCAAAACGCTCGTTGATCGCGGCGAATACCGCGAGTAAAAGCATTGCGGTAACGGCGCCTGTCATAATATGGAATGAATTGACGTCGAAGACGTCGTTCATCATTCGCGACGCGGCAAGCCACAGCGCGGAAAATAAACAAAAATCCGGAATCCCATAAATTCCGCCGCTTGAATTTCCGCGGTCCGGGCAAACAAAAGCAGGAAAAGAAATCTTTTCTGAAAAAGCTTTCGACATGGCGCAGGCGACCATCACAACCAGGGGCAGATCGAAAAACTCCAAATCCAAAAATACAACGGCCAGGCGCGTTACTTCCGTAAAAAAAATCACGCACACATAAAAAACCAAAATCATCCCCGCCTGACGGGCAACGTCGCGGGCACGAAGCCGGTAAAGAAATGTCTGCGCGACCGCGAGCGCAAGAATCATAAAAAAGTCCGCGCTGTTCATCGTATGTTCCTGTTTGGTGCCAAAT
>CAZFUU010000119.1:0-5145 GCA_964522565.1 uncultured bacterium
GGGCCCACCCCATTAGTTCTTCCGTTGTGGCAATTTGCGCAAACGGATTCATGTCGGGCGCGGCTCCGTCAATGTCTTCTTGAATTACCCCTGCTTCTGCATACGCATTACCTAGATCCCGCATCACTTTCGCCAAATCTTCCCGCTGATAATTTTTGCGTTTCATCAACGGCACCACTTTCCACTCACCTTCCACGTTTTCCCACTTCCCAAGAAACATCAATCCCTTCGCGCCGCCAAGCGGAAGCCCCGCAACCGCATTTTTAAAACTCATATCGGTCGCAAGCGCAGTGGCCTCTTCAAGAAGCCAACGCTCCAAAAATTCGAATTGATTCATGGCGCCGGGGACTTTTCGGTCGGGATGATCCGTGAATACAAGTTTGCCCTCTTTTTTCAGCCGTTCCATCGTCGCGACAAAATGTTCGTCACCGTATAACATTTCCGGAATGACAATCCGGGTCCCGCCCTGAGCCCGGTATTTATGCACCAAATCAATCCGCATTTCTTCTAAAATACCGATTCTGGTTTTTCTCCACAGCCATTGAAAAATCGAATTCACCATAATCTCCAATTTCCTGGCAATGCTTACGATCCGCGCATTCATCGATTCAAACCAGAAAAATTTGGCATACAGCGGACGGCTGTGCCGGACTCTCGCGACGAATATTTCTTCATGCCGGCCGTTGGACAACGGGTGTTCCGTCTTCACCCATTCCGAATACACGTTCTCGGGCGTTAGTAGACGTTCAATCTCTTCATCGCTCAAATTTAAATACTGCGCCACGCCTCTTTCATCTTCCGTTCCGCCGGGAACTCCCCTGACTTGCGCATGTATATTTTTCAAAAATGGATTAATCGGCTCTTCCCTCAATTCCGCCCGGGCGCGGGAGGCAGTAACCGATGCCGGCGTTATTTGTTTTTGAGCGGACGCCCGAACGCGGGCAAGTTCAGCTTCGAGAAAACCGGGATCCGGAAAAGAATATTCCGTGAAATAAGCTTCAGGAAACCGGCGGCCGTCACGCCCAATATTATCCAGACTTTCCCGCTCCAGCATGGATAGGGCCGGCGCCCCGGATAATATTCCTTCAAGAATTTGAAGCGCGCGCGCGCGGCCGTTAATTTTCTCGAGGACATGGCCGATGGCGGCCGCCGCTTTTCTTGACCGCGCCAGATGCAAATTCAAGGACGCGTTATCAACTTCATCCCCGCCGGTTGCCGGAGATTCAATCTTCACGATTTTATGCGATACGAACCGTTCCCAAACCGGGCCATATATTTTTTCATTCTGCGCATGACGGCGTTCCCGCCATCCGCTGACCCAAACTCCTGTAAACGCAACAACCGCCGCGGCCGCCAAACCAATCGCCAGAGGATCAATCCCCCGCAGTTCCGAACGAGTGACATGTGCCCCCTCAACCTCTTCAACTGCACGAAGGATATCTCCCCAATCACCGGGGTTTGTTTTTAAATGACGCAAGAAAACCTCATTTCTGGCATTCAGATACTCTGCCACAACTTGTAAACGCATCCGGTATTTTTGCGCCAGGGCTTCATTTCCTTCAGGGATTGAATCGGCCGCTTCCTGAGCATATTTTTCAACTTCATCGGAAAAAATTTGAATCTGTCGTTGCAAATAAACATCGAATAACCTGTCGAATTGCTCGTCGATTTTTCTTGTCAGGGATGCAAACGGGGCTTGCCATTGGAATTCAATTTGTAAATTTGTCGCGATCGCTTGTTCTCGGTTTAGCGAATCAATCCGGTCTTTAAACGCTTCCCATTTTTCAAGAAAATCCGCGTCTTGATCCCGGTTTAAAATCCGGTTAAATTCCTCCAGAAAAACCCTTGCCGAATATCCGAGCGATACATCATAGGCAATAATCGCGCGAGCAATCCCGCCCTCAACATCGGAAAAAATACTGGCCCGTTCTTTCATTAAATCATTTTTTAAACCAGCATGGTGCCTTGCAATACTCTTCATGAAATCACGAAAGGACGCTGAATAGGAAAACTCGACAGGGTTGTGAAATCCGTCAGATAACGGACTCAATCGTTCTTTCAGCTTGTCATGCATGGCAGCTGAAGATAGGAAATCTTCGTGAAAATCGCGGGTTTTCCGGATAATGGGATTTTCCACTGTCTTTCCAGCTCGCAATTCTGCCCTGACTTGATTGGCAAACCGCGCGACGTATGCGGGCGGCCCCAAAAATGGAAAAGCGCGCAAGTTTCTGGAACCGGGTTTATTTGCGTCATTGCCGCGCCGCCCCGTTGGATCGCCCCGCAATGGCCGGCTGCCAAAGGCCGAGGTATCTGCCGGCGCGATCGATTTAACGAATCCGTCCCGGATTTGAATGTCGACCGCCTTTCCGTCCATCGTCGCCCGGAAAAGCCCCTGTCCCAAATACTCCAACGCGGTTAATTTTAGTCCGAGAATTTTTTGAATCGCCCCGGAATTCCCCTTCAAATCAAGCGCCCCGGGCATTTCACGGAGATAACCGGCCGCGTATTCCAGAAACGCGCCGAGACGTTCCACTTGCGAAGCGTTTCCAAGCACCGGTTGCGACTGGACAATCGCGCTGATGACGTTTTGGCGGGTTGAGTCCCCCGTGCCCGGCGCTTGATTCAACATCCGCTCGACGTAAGGGATATCCTCCGGATTTTCCGTGATTTTGGGAACGACTGAAAAAGAAGCCCTGCCGCGCGCCGCCAGCTCGGCCTGCACGCCGGCTTCATGGAAGCCGCCAATCACCGCGACGGAAACATTTTGCCGGCGTTTTGTCATTTCTGCGACAATTCTTTCGGCGAAAATTTCGTTTCTTTTTTCCGCCAGTTCGTAAAATTTCCGGGCGGACTCACACAATGATGCCATGTCACCCGTCACCTGGTCACCAGCAAAATTCATGCTTTGAACGTGTGACTGGTGACTGGTGGCTGGTGACTTGTCACTTGTCTTTATTTCCTCCCATTCTTTTTGCGTCAATTCAAGGGCGATTAATTTTCGGAATTTCCTAAACGCTTTGTCCTTTTCGACCAGCGCCTTTTCTTCCTCCGACCCCGCGAGCCAGCGGTAAACCTGCGGAATAAAAGTTTCAAGCTCTTCAAATAACGCCGCCGACTCAACGGATGAAACGGCTTCAAGCCATTCGTAATAACGGCGAAGGTGTTTGTATTCTCCAAGATTGATGCGGCCGGACGTGATAAATTCGGCGAGTTTTTGATAATGTTCTCGGTATTGGCCGATAGTGTCGGCGGAAGAATCGGGATTGAGAATTAAGGATTCAGGATTAAGGGAAGATTCATCCGTCTTGCTTAATTCTGCGTCCTTAATCCTTAATCCTTTTATTTCTTCCCATTCTTTTTGGGCTTTTTTTTCATTAAAAGCGCCTTCCATCTCGAAAGACGCGGCAAGCGCGAAAATATTCGGATGACGGTAGAACGGGACTTCGGCGCGCTTCGCTTCCCGAATCAGAGCGTTGAAATATTCTCGAAAAGAAATTTCCTTGCGATCGTGCCGGGTGATAATTTCATCGAAACGTGCCAGCGGCCTTGAATAAACCCGCCGTTTATCGAGCCCTAAGGCGGTTTCGATGCGTTCCAATTCGGGCTGGATTTCGCGAGCCATCCGGATTGTTTGGACAAACGCGCGGTGGTTTTCGAAATAGACCTTTCTATCTTCAAGCCCGAAAAAATTCGGAAGACGTTCGGAGGTAATGTAAAAATATTCGGGGCCTGTGAATTTCCCCTGCTTGACCATTTCCCAGGCGGCTTTGCCGGCGCTCTCCCTGTCGGGAAACTGCCTGAACGCGCGCCCGTCGATTTCTTCGTCAGCCCCCTCGATACCAATCAGTTCGATTCCTTGCGATTGAAAAAAACGGAGCAGTCCGGCGATATTGCGCTGGGCTTCGCTGGAAGTGTGAGCGTTCAATAACAGAATAACGGTTTGAGCGGAAGTTTCGAGGCGGGCCTGTCCGTTTCCGAGAGTCCCGATGGCCGAGGGAATCAGGTTGAGCACCGGCAAGGCCCGGGCGACAGAGGAATCCCAGAGAAAAAAGAAAAATATAACTGCGGCGCTGAGTTTGATAAATGGATGTTCAGATCGAAACGCCAAAATACATTACGTTCAAACTTTCTTCCGCTTTCAGGAAGTTCCGTTTAAACGTTCTCCCCTTTCATTCGGAAAATAATAACAAGGCGATCAATAACGGAGAAATTATATCTGAAGACGCGGATTGGCTCAAGTTTAATTTAAGTTATTATTAAGGATTGAAATAAGATATGCGGATAATAACGCCGATCGCCTTACCGCAAGAGTTTTCGGCTCTTGCGCCAATATCTTGGCGACGCGCGCTTTTGCGATGAGCAGCCGCGCATTCGGTAAGGCGATAGGATTACTCGGAAAATCGTTTGATAAAATCTCCGGCCCAGTTGACCTCGTAAACCGTCATTCCTTCTCCCTGTTTGATCGTAATCTCAAAGGCGACCGGGCCGTCCAGCAACGGATGAATCTCAACGGCCATCGGCATATGCTTGACCTCCGGCTTGAGTTGAAAAAGAACTTCATACCGCGGATCGCTGACGATCGAAAACTCATCGGTTTTGACCGGCAGCTGAAACCGGAGCCGGACTGATTTGTTTTGACGAAGCGCCGCAAGGAGCATCGTCTCCCGGTCGCCTGAAGACAAAAACGCAGAAAGCCCGGTGTTCAGAATAAAGGCCTCCGGGCCGGAAATCCCCCTCAAAGCATCCTCTGAGGAAAAAATCGTGCCTTGAAACTGTTTGAGGGTGGTGAAATGAAACCTGGTTGATTCAATCGCCTGGGCGCGATCGCGTACGGGAGCGAACGAAATGCCCGGGCCGCTGGCCGCCTGCCCGGCAGATGCCTGCGGCATGACGTTTAAACAGCACCCGAACATGAACACAACTGCGATAACTAAACTTCCAATCTTTTTCACGATTGATTTCGGCGGCCAGCCTACCATGCCCTTTTTCAAGGGGTTAGGCGCTCTGCTTTGCCCATCCGCCGCACTGCGCGGCGAACGGCCCGGCGTTCAAACTCCAGAACGTCGAGCGTCCCATCCTTTCAAATGGTTTGCCTTTTTCGTTTCAATTCTTTGATCCACTTGTCAAAGATTCCTGCGAACTTCT
>CAZFUU010000120.1:0-5118 GCA_964522565.1 uncultured bacterium
CCCGAAAGGCGGAAACTGGCAATCCTCAAGGACCGTTCCAAACACAAAATCAACGACACGATCTATCTGATTAAGCGTCAAAGGAAAATCGCTCACCCGATCGTCAATGACGCAATCGCCAACTTCCGGCTTTCAACTCAAGGGAAATTACTTTAAAATCGGGGCGGCGTGATTTGAACACGCGACCCCCTGCTCCCAAAGCAGGTGCTCTAGCCACCTGAGCTACGCCCCGAAGTAACCTAATCTTATCAAATCGAGATTTCGGGGCATGTACTTGTTTTTGCAAGTACGCCCCGTTTTAATCAAGCATTCTGTCGCCGCACAGCACGGCGGGCCCGAATAAAGCATTATAGTCGCTTTTGAGTCATGCGGACAAAAAATTTTTCAATACGGCAAATCAACACGCCCCGATTTCCAGACGGAAATCTTCCGGAAGATACCGGACGCGTCCACTGCCTTCCGCCAGGAAAATTCTTTTTTCCGGAACCTGCAGATAATCGATTAAAAAACTAATCACCGCCGCCTCTTCCGAGGAGGTTTTCGTTTGCGCCCGCACATCTCCGTAATTCAATACGAAATCGGACGCGTATTCCCTGAAGACAGGGGCAAGTTCGATTTTTTTTTCGCGGGGAATGATTCTGTTTTTCCTGGAATCTTCGATGAATGCGCGTGCCGCCCCGGTCAAATCGCCCTCGAGCGTTTCCGCCTGAAATATTTTCGGCCGCAGGCCCGGCCCGTCAACCCGCCCCGTGTATAACGCAAACAGAACGCGCGGATCATGAAACTGGGCGCGCAAATAACGATCCCGGATATCCGCGATGCTGACAACGGAATCCGAAAGCCGGACGGAAGAAGCGCCGTAAAAATCATCCGGATTTGAAATTTGATCCCGCACTCCCGACTCGAGTATCCGGCGAACGACGGCGGCGTTAAACAGATTGATCCACAGGGCTATTTGTTCTTCACGGTTCAACGCTTCGATCTGCTTGGGCGATACTTTCTGTGCCCGCGCGAAATAATCATCAAGACGCGCGTCCGCTTGCCGGGCATGTTCATAACAAACACGGCCGTCCCGCACAAAACGGTCGAGAAAATCCTGAAATCCCGATGCGTCCATCAACGTTTTGGGGGTAGAATCGGACAGGGCGATCGGGGGTATCAACAACAGGAAAGCGGTCAAAGCGGCCAGTGAGCGCAAGGTATGCCAGTTCAAAACTTAAAAACGGATCCCGTGTTTTTTAAGAAAATCCATGTCGTCGCGGCTTAACTTGAATTCAAGCTGTGCGCGCTTGTGAAGCGGCACTTCGATTTCATCGATATGAGACATGTATTCTTCGCACAAGTGCTGCATTTCTTCCAGTTCCTCCGGAACCATCGGGACAATCGTCAGGAAACAAACATTGAGATTGAACGGCTTTTTCTGTTGGACAAGATTGAGAATGTCCGCGGCCTGCGGATGATTTTTCATCAGCTTCTTAAGCAACGCGATCAGCTTTGATATGTCGCCGTCCATCTCATGCGGATTCATTCGTGACGCTCCTTGTTACCTGTCTGAAATTTACCATCAATTTCTTTCACTGTCCAGCAGATTTCGGGCGCATACTACTTCATACAGCGATTTCCCGGAGGCATGAAGACAGTGGGAAGGATATGATGTTTGCCACTCACACAGTGCCCCCTGCGGGGCAAAACTTCCGCCAAAATGCTTGGCGGATCCGTCGCGCTTTTTGTCGGACGTGGACAAACACATATCCCTCCCACTGTCCCAGATCTCATAACACGTTAGAAGCGTCGGGGAATGCGGTAATGCGAGTTTGACCCCGTAGGGGTCACTGTTTGAGCAGGACCGCATTCCCCAACGCTTCCTTATCTATATTATGAATACTTTTATGGTATGCACCCGCAGATTTCGGGCACAAACGCGCGTTTATGCGCGAACCGGGCCTTCCTGATGATGCTCCAAAAAATTTTGAACTTCCAGCGCCGCCTGGCATCCTTCCCCGCAAGCCGCCACCAGCTGCCTGACCGCCCCTTTTCTGACCTCCCCGCACGCATAAACGCCCGGCACGGAGGTTTCGAGCCGTTCATTGGTCACAACGTAACCGCCGGCGTCCTGCTCCACAAAACCGGAGCAAAATTTCGAGACCGGATCGTGTCCGATAAAAATAAAAATACCGTCCGTCTTGAAAACCTGTTCTTCTCCCGTTTTCACATTTTTCAGGCGGACACCGCTTACCTTCTTTTCACCCTGTATTTCCGTAACCACCGTGTCCCAAATAAAATAAATCTTGGGATTGCTTCTGGCGCGGTCCTGCAAAATGGGAGACGCCCTCAGCTCATTTCTCCGGTGAACGACCGTCAGCCGATTGACAAAGCGCGTCAGGAATATTCCTTCCTGAATCGCCGAATCTCCTCCGCCCACCACCACGATTTCCTTGTTCTTGAAAAACGCGCCGTCACAAGTCGCGCAATAAGAAACCCCTTTTCCGGTCAATTCGCGCTCGCCGCCGACTTTCAGGGTTCTGAACGCCGCGCCGGAAGCGATCACAACGGTGCGGGCTTCGCAGGAAAAATCACCCGCCTCGATTTGGAAATTTTCTCCGTCGCGCGCCAAACGCGTCACCTCCTGGTAACGGATTTCGGCGCCGTATTTTTTCGCCTGCGCCTCCATGCGGGAAGCGACTTCAGGCCCCAGAATCCCTTCCGGGAAACCGGGGTAATTCTCCACCATATCGGTTACGGCAATCTGACCGCCAGGTACCATTTTTTCAAAAAGAACCGTCTTGAGGTTGGCGCGCGCCGTATACAACGCGGCGGTCAAGCCCGCGCCGCCACCGCCGATAATCGCCGTATCATATAGTTTCATGTCCGCCCCTAATTTTCGCTGACACCCGCTTTTTTCATCACTTCTTCTTCGGCATAAATCGGCGCGTTCGCCCTCAGCGCGACAGCGATACTGTCGGAAGGACGCGCGTCAATCCGGATTTCATCTCCGGCCCTCGCCAGAATCAACTTGGCATAAAACGTGTTATTGTCCATGTGGTCGATCAAAACCGATTTTAACGATCCTCCCAGTTCGCCGATCGTTTTCAGGAGCAAGTCGTGGGTCAACGGACGGGGCGGCTCGATTCCGCTTAATTTCAATTTGATTGCGTTGACTTCGGCGACGCCGATCACAACGGGCAGGAGCCGTTTGCCCTCCCGTTCACGCAGGACGATGACTTGCTCGTTTCTGTTTTCATCCACTTTGATCCGGCTCAACACCAGTTCAACCATCTTGATCCTTTCTGAACTTCCCGCCGGACGGCGGATTCCAAGATTGATTTGCCGAAGAACCAATCAACCTTCTGGAGAGTATTCGGAATGATTGTTTTCTTCGGATGACAGATTCGGCGCGACGATTCTCGGCCGTTGAAGACGGTTTTTGTCTTTCAGCTTGGCCTGTTCGGCCATGTATTTTTGCGACTGCCGCAACTTAGTGATTTCATCTTCCAGCAAACCCTGCTCCGAAAGAATTTCCTTGACGGATTCCTCACGCAAGCGGATATCCTCGTTCAAGGACGAGCATTTCTGGTTCAATTCCTTGAGGCGGTTTTCTTTTTCGGC
Organism: uncultured bacterium; assembly: GCA_964522565.1. Taxonomy (GTDB): domain Bacteria; phylum Omnitrophota; class Omnitrophia; order Omnitrophales; family Danuiimicrobiaceae; genus CAZFUU01. Next base: position 3,607 of record CAZFUU010000120.1, read on the forward strand.
GATTTCAGAGGCGGCACGCATCCGTTTCTGTATCAACTCCTGTTGTTCGAGCTGACGCACAAATTCCCGGTTCTGTTTCTGGACGACTTCCAACTGGGCCGCCATTTGCTGATGCTCCTGGGCCAACTGCTGATTTTTGGTTTTCAGCTCCAGCAGTTCCCTGTTCTGAAACTTCAGGGCGTCGATTTCTTTCTGATATTCCCCGTTGACGGCCGTCAATTCATCGACGCGCCTGCGCCAGCCGCTGGCTTCCGCCGCACCGGCCTGGATTTTCGCTTCCATTTCCTTGCGAATCCGCGCCGCGTCCTCTTTGAAATGCTGGACGGCTGCCTGGGATTGTTCGATCATTTTTTTAAGCTCTTCAATCTCGGCGCGCGCGTCCGACAGCGCCTTCTGGGTTTGCGACCATTCAAACCTGAACTGCTTCGCCTCTTCCTGCGCGGATTTCAATTCAGACGATAACCGGTGAATGACCTCATGAGACGTTTCGGAATGGGCCGCCGCTTGTTTCGCTTTCGTGATTTCCTCTTTAGAAACATCAAGCTGGCGCTGGAGGGCTTCGACGCGGATCTCAAGCCCCTGCTTTTCTTCCTTCAGAGACCTCAGAACCTCTTCGGCCTTTGACCGCTCGGAAATCGCCTGCTGAATTTCACGGTTGAAGCGTGTTTCCTCCTCCTGCCTGATTTCCTTTTTCATTTTTTCCAGGCGTTCCCGCAGAATCTCGTTTTCCTGCTGAAGTTCGAGCGTCAGCTCTTTGAGTTGGTCATTTTCGCTACTGCCGATCACTTCCCTGCCGGAAAAATCCTTCTCTTCGTTTTTCAGCTCTTCGTGTTCCGTTTCCGCGGGCGCAAATGAATCCGCGGCGTGATCAAAAGAAGAAACCGGCTGCTCCTCGGCGGCCGCTTCCCCGGTTTGTTCAAATCCGGAATTCACCGGCATGGAGGTGTTGCTGAGAATCGCGCTCAAATTGGGCGGCTCAGGCCATATGGCGCGAAAACATTTCCGCTTGGCCAGTCCGTCTTTCGTGACGGTGCAGGAAACATTCGAAACTGAAAAAAACTTTTTGATTTGTTCCGCTACTTCAAGCGGAAGCTGATCCAATAAAACAATCGGCGTGCTTTCGGCCAGATCGCGCGCTTCTTCTTTCGTCAGCGGAAAAATCTGGACCATCAGGTCGATCACGGACGGTTTTGCGGAATCGTTTGAAATGCGGTCGAGAACGATCGCCCATTCGGCCTGCGTTTCCGTTTTGGATTTTTTTGTGAGAATATCGAAATATTTGCTCATGATTATAATGTCACCTTGCTTGCGATCGGATAAATCACGGGCATTTGCCAATACTCATTCGTCAGTACTTTGACCAGCCCGAGCAGGGAAAAAACTCCTAAAATAATCCATCCGACCAAAAATAAAATATCTCCCAATACCGGGAGCGGTTTCAGCATCGATAAAGCGACTTCCAGAATAAAAAGAATCAAACCCTGACGGCCGTGAAACTGAGCGAAGGCATTG
>CAZFUU010000121.1:0-5099 GCA_964522565.1 uncultured bacterium
TCGTGGATGCCCGATTAATACATTCGGGCATGACACTTAAGGTGTTTTTGAGACGCTAATGAGGTACCACGTTTATACGTGACCTACAGATGAAGAAGAAGACGTTATTTAAGTGAAGGTTTACCAATCGATGAGCCGGCTAATTACTGGGGGCGCTTACGCGCTTAAGAGCCGGTTTCGGGCGCGGGTACTTCGGCAGAAGGTTCTTCCGGCTGTGCGGGTTTCTTCAAACGGTCCAGATTTTCAAAATAGGTTTTGAAAGCCGCTTCGGTAATCAGGAAGGGAATACTGTTTTCGGCATTAACGCAAACGCGGTTTTTTGTCTTATCATCTTTCGGCGCGGCGCAGGAAATCCGCACGGGCTCTTTTCCCTGATGGCTTATCTCAAGGCGGTTGACGAATTCATCGGGCGCGGGAAGCGCATCTATCTCAAGGCCCGAAACCGCGAATGTGCCGAGGGCTCGAACATAATCATCCAGCGATTTCCATGAATCCGCCGCGGGCGAAAACGCGAACTCCCCGGCGGGTGTTTGAATCACAAGTTTTTCCAAGGCCGACGCTTCAATTTCAAGCGGGTTATCCCTGATGAGTGAGGCGGCGTCCGGTTTCAGGCGATCGATGGCGTATTGAGCGGCATAAAATACCTGAGACACGCTGGAGACATGAACATAGCGTTCCGTCGTCGAATCAAATTTGACGGCGCCGACCGTCAAAATAACGGGATCGCCCTCAACGGGAATCAGCGTCAGTTCCAGTTCCGGCTCCTCAAATCCGTAACCGGCCCCGTTCGGATCAAGAACGCCGGCGGCGCGCGCATCCGACAACCGTTGGACGTAATCCCTGATTTTGGCTTCATCGGCGGAAAACGGAAGCCCCGTGCCAACCTCAAACGGCTCTTTGCCTTTTTCCTGAATTTCAACCGCCCGGATGTCTTCGGGCTTGATTGAGAGCATTCTGAGGTCAGCCCAGAAATCCGGCTTGAGCTCAGCGTCTTTCACTTCTCCGTAAATTCCGAGCCGGGACAGCAGGCGGGTATCGGCCAGATAAACGCGACCGGAATCTGCCATGCGGATAAAGCTGTTCTGCCAGCCCGGGGTTTTCGAACCCACCAGCAAATGAACGACTTTTTTACCTTCTGAATATAAAACAACATGAAGCGCGTCGCGCTCGGAAATTCCGAAATCGTCAAAGAGCGCTTCTGACCGGCCGCGCTCTTCGCCTCGAAGAGCCGTGATTTCTTCAAAAAGGAGTTTAATTTTCCCGGCGTCTCCGCGCGCGTTCCACAGCGCGGGCACCCGCCACTCGCCGCCTGTTTTTTCAAGCGCGACGGTTTGCGAGGCGTCTTCTTCAGCGGCTTCAGGTGTTTTTTCTTCAGCCCGAACCGGTGTTGACTGATCATGCTCGGCCGGCGTTTCCTCCCCTTCCGCGGTCTTCTCAATTTCCGTTTCCCCGTCCGGCGAAGCCCCCAGGGTATCCGCAGGCATCAAGCGGCTGATCTCCATGCGGTCTATCCTGTTTTCGTCAAAGCGGATTTCCAGGGAAACTGTTTCCTGGGCGCGGTAGGCCGCGGGCGTATGGATTCTTTTCGCGATAATCCCGGCGATTAAAATCAAGCAGATAATCGAAAGACTAATAATTTGTTTCTTATTCATAATATTCACAGAAAACAGAGGGCAGAGGGCAGAAGACAGAAAATATTTTCGTTTATTTCTGTTTTCTGATTTCTGTCATCTGATGTCTGCGCAACTCCCTTACTTAATCAATTTCAAATAATTGTTTTTTTCGCGGCGCCGCATCAAAATACGGAATCCGCCCAACACGGCAATTATCAACGGCAGCATCAGAGACGAGAAAAACCGCCACCAGACCTTGCCGGGAGCCGACAGCCTTTTCAAAGAGCGGTTGACCGGCTGTTTGGATCGGATTTCCATCAGAGCTTCCGACAAGCTCAACGCGTCAATTGAGTTTAACAGGAAATTGAGATGCCCGCCGTTTTTAATCAACTGTTCCTGGAACGGCGCTGCCGCGCCGAACAAAATCAATTTACCGGGCGCCGGCGTAAAACCGGCCGCGCTTCCGGCCTCTGGAACGTGAGAAAACTGCCCCTCCACCAAAATCCCGAGAGGAAACGGCCCTTGCTTGTGAGCGGCCGTGCGGCGCATCATCGCAGGAGACAAAGGCCCCGCGTCCGCGGACATCAGCCATGACGCGCGCGTTGAATTCATAAGCACCTGGTATTTCAGCCCCGTTTCTTTCAGTTTGTTTTCATTTATCTTCAACGCAGAACCCCACAAATAAAGAATCGACGGAAGCCGGGACGTGATAGAAACGTTCGGGTTCATTTGATCGGGGTCGATCCGGATATGGATCGGCAATTTAATGGGAATCGACAACTGAAACGGCCCGAGCTGCATGCCGCCCGAAACGCTCAGGATTTCCTCGTTTTCATCCATCAAAATGCCGTCCTCGATGCCCAGCCCCCATGTTTCCAGAAGCGGATTGACCTGCGGGTTTTCAGCGTTCGGCATAATGCGAATCGCGCCTCTGCCCGCGGGCGCGTAATCAAAGGTATAATTCTGCGCGGCCAGGAACACGGAACCGCCCGACGCCAAAAACCGGCTGATCTCGCTTCGCTGGGCCCCGGTCAGTTCTTTGGGCTGTAAAACCACCAGCGTGTCCGTGCCGTCCGGAATGCCGCTGCCCCCCTCGTCAAGCGTCACGCGCTCGGTTCTGTATCCCTCATATTCCAGCGCCAGTGGGACAAGCCGGTATTCGTCAATCTTCTCAACCGAAGGAAGCGTCTGCCCCATTTGCTGCATCAATGCGCGCATCTGCGGGTCGAGCGCTAATTCTTTTTCGGGAGCGACGATCGCCACTTCCGGCTGTTTTTCCATAGTCATCCGGAAAATTTTGGAAACAATCAAATATTCAAGCTCATCAACGTTGCCGGGAATGATGCGCGGCAGAAGCTCTTCGGGTTTCTCCTTATACGCGATCGAAATAGCCGAATAAATCAGCCGGACGCCGACCTCATCGGCTTCAATGGATTGGACCTGAAACGGCTGAATCCCCTTTCTCTGCAAGCTCTGCTCTAAAGATTCCTCCGCTCCCTGTGAGCCGGGCGCGCCTTCCATAATATTGGCCGCTTCCATATGAAAAACGTTGTAAGCGAGTTTCCCTTTGGACGCGACCCGGAATTCGTCCAGCTTGTCGACCACTTCCTGTTCCAGCGTTTTGATGCCGGTCGGCATTTTTTCCCTGGGCGACACGTAATATTTGACGGTCACGGGCGCCTTCAGGTCGCCGAGAATTTTCCTGGTCACGGGAGAAACGGTGTAAATTTTGCCTTCGGTCAGGTCAAACCGGCCGAGCGTGATGTCTGAAATCAGCCAGTTGGCCAGTAAAAAAATCAACAGGGACAAACCAACCGCCGTTGAAAAAATCGTCGTCTGTTTCGGCCGCATCCGGCCTTCGATCCAGAATCCGTTCAGAATAAGAAAAATACCGGTGCCCGTCAGGAAATAAATAATATCCCTGACGTCCAGAACGCCTTTCTGGAAACTCGCGAAATGCCTGGACATCCCGAGGTTGATCCGGAGAAACGTCCCGAAACCGGGTAGCCAACTGTCAATGGAGGAGGCGATGAATTCAGTGCCGAGCAGAAAAAGGGCGAAACACGCCAGCATCGCGATCACAAACGCGATGATCTGGTCATGGAAAAATCCGGAAACAAAAATTCCGATCGCCAGGAACAGGGCGCCCAGAAACGCCGCGCCGATATAGCCGCCGATAATCGGGCCGAGGTCGGGCCGGCCGAGAAACATCAGCATAACCGGAATCGTAAATGTCGCGGCCAGCGACACCAGGTAAAAAATAAAACTCGCGATAAATTTCCCGAGCACCAGTTCAGCAGGTTTCAGCGGAAACGTCAGCAAAAGCTCAAAGGTGTTCCCCCGTTTGTCCTCCGCCCACAAGCGCATCGCCACCGCGGGCAGGAACACGCACAGGACAAGAGGCATAAAATGGAAGAAAATCCGCATTTCGGCGAGATTGACAAGGAAAAACTGGGCCATGAAAAGAGACGCCGTCAAGAGCGCGAACACAACGATAAAAATATAGGCGATCGGAGAATTAAAATACGCCGCGAGTTCCCTGCGGACGATTGTCGCCAGATTCGCGCGCCCCATCATGATTCCACATTCTCTTTCAGCGGCCGCAGGAGCGCGATAAAGGCCTCTTCCAGCGTCGCCTTATCCTTGACGATTTGATCGCGCGTGCCGTCCGCGACGATTTTTCCGTCATCGATAATCACGATCCGGTCGGCGAGCGCCTCCACTTCCTGAAGAATATGGGTTGAAAAAATAATCGTTTTTTTGCGCGCGAGCCCGCGAATCAGGTCGCGGATTTCAATAATCTGAAGCGGATCCAGCCCGGAAGTCGGCTCATCCAGAATCAGGACTTTTGGGTCATGAATCAGCGCCTGCGCGAGCCCGACCCTTTGCCGGTAGCCGCGCGACAATTCGACCAGCGTATGTTTCCATACTTTTCTCAAACTGCAGGTATTTTTGACCCATTCGAGCCGTTCGTGAATCTGAACTCCGGGAACGCCGCGCGCGCGGCCGACAAAATCAAGATATTCCTCTACTTGCATGTCCAGGTAAAGCGGCGCCGTTTCGGGTAAATATCCGATCAACTTTCTGACCGCGAGCGGATCGCCAATCACATCGTGTTTCGCGATTTCGGCGGTACCTTCGGTAGGATATAAAAATGTCGTGAGGACGCGCATCAACGTGGTTTTTCCGGCGCCGTTCGGGCCGAGCAGGCCGAGAATTTCGCCCTCCTTGACGGAGAAAGAAACGCGGTCAAGGGCGGTAAACGTCCCGTACCGCATTGTGAGATTTTTAATCGCAATCATAAACCCCGCCATCCCGTCCGCTCGCGCGGAAATGAACCGTGAGAGATTGATTAATATGTGGATTTTACGCAAGGAAAATTTTTTGTCAAGACAGTTAGAGCAAAGGCGATATAATCGATTTCCAGGAGGCATGAAGACAGTGGGAAGGATATGCTGTTTTCCCCTCAGACAGTGCCCCCTGCGG
>CAZFUU010000122.1:0-3888 GCA_964522565.1 uncultured bacterium
CATCCAGTTTTTAACGGACAGAGCGCTTGACCACGCGATGGAGAAGTGGAAAGCGAAAGGGGCCGTGGCGATCGTAATGAATCCTAAAACAGGCGAAGTTCTCGCCATGTCTTCAAAACCGACCTACGACCCGAATCGTCCGGCCATGGTTGACGCCGCCAACCGCCGCAACAGGGGGATTACCGATATTTTTGAACCCGGTTCCGTGTTTAAAATTGTGACCATTTCGGCGGCTCTGGAAGAAAGGGCTGTCAACATCGGAGATACCTTTAATTGTGAAAAAGGAAAGTGGCAGGTCCGTCCCAGCCGCGTGATTCATGACGTGCATCCGTATGGCATGCTCGATGTTCCCGGAATTCTGATCAAATCAAGCAACATCGGAACGGTTAAAATTGCGATGAAACTCGGAGAACAGAAACTTTACAATTACATTAAAAGATTTCAGTTCGGGGAACTGACGGGAATTGATTTTCCCGGGGAAGTGCGCGGCATTTTCCGCCCTGTCAGCAAGTGGTCGAAATTCTCCATTTCTTCCATCCCTTACGGCCAGGAAGTCGCGGCGACCGAAATTCAGATGGTGCGCGCTCTTTCCGTGATCGCCAATGGCGGTTATCTGGTTAAACCCTATTTGCTGAAGGAAATCCGTGACCGGCAAGGCGTGGTGCTTGTCAAAAAAGATCCTGTCCTCGAAGGCCCAATTATTTCACGGGCGGTTGCCGATACGATGCGCGGAATTCTGGCGCGGGTCGTTTCCGAGGGGACGGGGAAAAATGCGGCGATTGAAGGCATTCAGGCCGGAGGCAAGACAGGGACATCCCAAAAGCTTAATCCGGGCGGAGGGTATTCCCACTCGAAGTTTGTGGGGTCGTTTATCGGATTTGCGCCGGTTGAAGATCCCCAGCTCGTGATGATTGTTTCTATCGATGAGCCGCGCCCGCAGTATTACGGCGGAACGGTCGCGGCGCCGGTATTCCGCGAAGTGATGGAGCAAAGTTTGCTGCATTTGGGATATGTGCCGGAGAGGCAAAAGGCAAAAAAGACAGGCGGTCTTAGCGTTTCATCCGGGGGACTCGGGATTCCAGAAAATCCACGGTCTCAGCTTCAACCCGTCGCCCTTCAAGCGCGTTAATTTCCCAGATTCCGGCAGGGCTTGTGACATTGACTTCGATCAAATAACCGTCAAGCACATCCAACCCGGCGAACAAAAGGCCGTCCTTCACGAGTTGCCCACCGACCTCTCTTGCCAGTTGTAATTCGCGGGCGGTTAACGCGCTTTTTGAAGGGATTCCGCCCAGCGAAATATTGGACCTGAATTCATCCGCCCGCGGACTTTTTCGGTATTGCCCGACCGGTTTTCCGTTTAACAACAGGATGCGCTTGTCTCCGCGCGTCCGCACGGACTTGAGGAATTTCTGCGCCATGATCCACTTTGCCCCGTTTTTGGTGGCCTCCCGCACAATCGCCTGGCGGCTCAAAGATTTTCTCGGCAGGAGGCAGACCCCTTTCCCTGCCATCAAGTTGAGCGGTTTCAACACAACATCCGTGCCGATTTTGTTCTGAAACTTCAGAATTTCCTCCGGATTTTTTGAGACGAGCGTAGGGGGAATCCATTTGGGGAAACGCAGGATATAAAGTTTTTCATTCGCATCGCGGATACCCTCCGGCCGGTTGATGATGAAAGTCGGTGGCGAAACGAGCTCGAGCAAATGTGTCATGTAAAGATAGGATAAATCAAAAGGCGGATTTTTCCGGACGAATAGGATGTCAAGTGTTCCGAGCGGCATGTTTTTTTGTTTTAAAACCCGGAATTCGGCTTTGGCGCCGGCCTTGACCTGCCGGGCCCGTGCCCTGACAACGGCGTTTTTCGTAAAAATATTTTCAGGTTCCAGATAGAAAATCTGATGCCCGCGGCGCTGGGCTTCCAGCATGATGGAAAGGGAAGTATCGTCTTTTCCGATTTTGTCCATCGGATCCATCACGAAGCCGATTTTAAGGTGCTTTTTAGTCTTCATATGACGCTTGCAAGGCCGCATTCCATTTCATCCGGTGAGTTTCCAGACACTTCCTGGCCTATAGTTAGAAGAACCGCATGAAATGATATACACCTTGACTGTCCTCCCAGACTGTAAATTATGATATCATATCGCCGGGTGAAATCATGAGTACTTTCTTGGAAACAACAGAACCGAAAAAAAGGATTTCTTCCGTCGAGGATTTGGCGGGGTATTTTCACGCGCACGCCAAGCCGAAGGGCAAAGAACGAATCGGAATCGAATGCGAAGTATTCGGCGTCGACGCGGTGACGGGCAGGGCACTGCCTTATTCGGGCGAACGGGGAATCGAAGCCGCCCTGAAATTGATGGCGGGATTTTTCGGTTATGAAACGGTTTTGGAAAACGGACGGGTAATCGCGCTGAAGAAGCCGAACGGAAATATGGTGACGCTGGAACCGGGCGGACAAGTCGAGTTAAGCGGCCGGCCGGTTCAAAGTGTTCATGAGGTCCAGGCGCAATTGGAACTTTTTTTTCATCAGTTGAAAGCGGTTTCCGCAGAAATCGGGGGCATGGAATGGCTGGCCGGCGCGGTCCAGCCGTTTTCCGACAAATCCGAAATCGAGTGGGTTCCGAAACAGCGATACCGGATCATGGCGGATTATTTGGCAGGCAAAGGCGCGCTTGCGCATGACATGATGAAGCGAACCGCGACGAACCAGGTCAATCTGGATTACGAGGATGAATGTGACGCGGTCTGGAAACTGCGGCTGGGGCTTTCTATTACGCCGTTTGCTTCCGCGATGTTTGCCGCGAGCGGTTTTTCAAACGGCGCGCCGAATGGATTCCAGTCCGAGCGGCTTCATATCTGGCGCTTTACCGATCCGGATCGCACGGGCCTTGTCCTGGATTTGGCCTGCCGGAAATGCACGTTTCGGGACTACTTGAATTATGTTTTGGATATCCCCATGTTTTTTATCGTGCGCGACGGACGCTGGACGGTGCCCCCGCATTTGACGTTCCGGAAATTTATCGAAAACGGCTACGAAGGCCTGCAGGCGTTTGAAGACGATTTTGATCTTCACCTGAGCACGATTTTTACGGATGTGCGGTTCAAGCATTATGTCGAGATTCGCGGGATGGACGCACAGCGGCGCCCCCTGATTCCGGCGGTGGCCGCGTTCTGGAAAGGGATTTTTTATGACCTGGACGCGCGGCTTTCGGCCGAATCGCTTTTAAAACCGTATTGCCGGGAGGCCTTCGCGGAAATTTTTCAGGCGGTGGAGCGCGAAGGATTGCGCGCGAGATTCGGAAACGGGACGGTTTTAGATATCGCTCGCGAGCTTGTCTCAATCAGCGAGGCCGGCCTGAAACAAATCGCGCACCGGAACGCGCAAGGCGAGGACGAATCAATGTATCGGGTGCCGCTCAAAGAGGAGATTTTAAAGCCCGGCAAGTCGCCGACGGATAAGTTTCTTGAATATTGGGAAGGGGCCAGGTTGAAAAATCCGTCTGCCGTGATCGATTATTTTAAAATTTAATGAAAAACTTTGCTTCTCACTTGCCGGAAATTCAATATAATACAACCTCTTTCAGATTTAGGTTCCAAAATAGCCAAACGTCGGGGCGGATACGCTCTTGGAGCAGGAGAAGAGATGGCAGACCCGTTGAGCCGTTTAGCGGGTGATAAAATAATCTTTCATATTTCGGGGCGTAGCTTAGCTTGGTAGAGCGCACGGTTCGGGACCGTGAGGTCGGTGGTTCAAATCCACTCGCCCCGATTTTCTGGTATATTCCGGTCACATACTTTACAGAATATTCCGCGTACATGGGTTACACTTTAGGGTATGACCCTTTTCTATGCATGCAACGGCATTCTGAGAACAATTCTGAGAAC
>CAZFUU010000122.1:3898-5099 GCA_964522565.1 uncultured bacterium
AGTTGTGTTATAATTCCCGTGAGAATTTTAATCTTTTGACTAACTGTGTCGCGCTGGTTGCTTTCCCCTCCTTAACGGGGTATAGCATAATTGCACTTGCAATTACAACCTATACGTTGTATGCTTTTATTGGGCAGGGAGAACTCCTTGAGACATTAAACGGAGGAGGTGATGATTGAATTTCGAAGTTTTGTATTTCATGGACGAAAAAGGAAGATCGCCGGTTCAAGAATATGTTAAGCGGTTGCCTGTGCCCGAACGAGCGAAGATGTACGCATATTTAAAACATTTATCCGAAGTGGGGTATCAGATGAGGCGGCCTTTTGCGGATTATCTCGGAGGTAAGACGGAACTTTATGAATTAAGGCCAAGCAGGCACCGAGTTCTATATTTTTTCATGCTTAGAAATAAAATTATCTTGCTTCATGCTTTTTTGAAAAAGACGGATGAGATTCCAGAAAAAGAGATTGATATTGCATTGGCCAGGAAAGAAATTTGTGAGGTTCTTCGCAAGTACAACAAAATTGATTTTAGCGAATGAAATCCTAGGAAGGATGAGGAAAGGGAAATGAAAAAGATGAAATATAAATTCAAAAAGTTTCAGGACGACCTGGACAGTGAACTTGCAAAAAACAAAAAGTTTCAATTCCGATTTGAGGTGGAAGGTGCAAAACTTAAAGTAGCCGAGAAGTTAGCAGAGACAAGAGAGAAAATGGGTCTGACACAAGCCGAGCTTGCCCATAAAATGAATGTGTCCCAGCAGCTCATCAGCCGGATTGAGAGCGGTTCGGACAATATTACCATCGAGACGCTCATTAAATTTCTCGAGATTCTCGGAGTTACCCTTAGGATTGGTGTTGAGAAACGCAAAGGCCGTCACGAAATATTGAAGTTTGCGTAACGCGCATCCCTTTAAAAACTGACAACCAAATTGACAACGCTTGATGTCCTTTAGAAGCAATAGATGGGTTCATCAAGTGTAGCCCTCAGCTTCTCAAATGAATTATTGCGTTGTAGCTGATGGGTAACCATTTTAGCCGCCAGGGTGTTAAAGAAGTTCTTTTTTTGTTTTAGCAGGCGATCAATGCGCAGTAAATCCTGGCGATAATCAATTGAGCGTTTCGAAATATTTCTTTCATTTTTGGGGTCCGTACCGGACACATCGTTTACACTTTGAGGCATATTGAGGGTAGGGGTGAAC
>CAZFUU010000123.1:0-5096 GCA_964522565.1 uncultured bacterium
CATCCATTGACGCGTGTTACCAACAAGCATCTGCTGCCGGTTTACCGAAAGCCCATGATTTATTACCCCATCGAGACACTGGTGAAAGCCGGAATTCAGGATATCATGGTGGTTACCGGCGGAAATTCAGCCGGTGATTTTCTCAAGCTCCTGGGAAACGGGTCTGAATTCGGCTTAAAGGACCTTTATTATACCTACCAGAGAGGGGAAGGAGGAATCGCGGAGGCACTCGGCCTGGCGGAACATTTTGCGGACGGAAAAAAAGTTGTGGTCATTCTCGGAGACAATATTATCGAGAATGATTTAACGCCTTATGTCCATCAATTCAACAGGCAGAAATCCGGCGCCAGAATTTTGCTTAAAGAAGTCAAAGATCCGGGTCGTTTCGGAGTTCCTGTCATCGAACAGAAAAAAATCGTCCGCATCGAGGAAAAACCGAAAAACCCCAAAAGTGAATTTGCCGTCACGGGTGTTTATATGTATGATCCTTCGGTTTTTGATATCATTAAAACCCTCAAACCGTCCAAACGCGGCGAGCTCGAAATCACCGATGTAAATAATCATTACATTCGCCGCGGAATCATGGAATATGATGTTTTAAAGGGTTTCTGGACGGATGCCGGGACTTTTGACTCTCTTCTGCATGCCAACCGGCTCGTTTCCGCCAAAGAGGCCAAATGCCGATGATTTCAGCATCTGTTTGTTTTGCGATTTTGAAATCACAAACTTATTTTGGCTCAAAGGTAAGAGCGCAAACAGTCGGCACTCTCACCAGACAGGTGATAGGATGAAGCGCGTCCTCGTCACGGGCGGATGCGGGTTTATCGGATCGAATTTCCTGCGGTTTTTTCTCTCAGAGAATCCGGAATGCCAGGTTGTCAATCTGGACAAACTGACCTATGCCGGCCGTCTTGAAAATACGGCGGATTTTTCGCACTTAACAAATTACCGGTTTGTCAGAGGCGATATTTGCGATACCGGCCTTGTTGATTCGCTGATGAAACAGGCAGATGCCGTCATTCACTTCGCCGCGGAAACGCATGTGGACCGGTCGATCGATTCCTCGCCGGAATTTATCCGCACGAATTTAACCGGCACGAATGTTTTGCTGGACTCGGCAAAGCGGCATGGCATCCGGAAATTCATTCATTTTTCCACCGACGAAGTTTACGGCTCCATCGCAGAGGGCGACGCGGATGAAAGTTTTCCGTTAAACCCGACCAGCCCATACGCGGCGTCAAAAGCCGGATCGGACCTTTTGGCGCTGGCTTACTGGAAAACCCACGAGCTACCCGTGATCGTCATGCGCTGTTCGAATAATTATGGTCCCTATCAATTCCCGGAAAAGGTCATTCCGCTGTTTATCACGAACCTGATCGAAGGCAGGAAAGTCCCGCTATACGCAAAAGGCGAAAACAGGCGGGACTGGCTTTACGTCGGTGATTGTGTCCGGGCTGTCGGATTTGTTTTTCAAAACGGCATCCCGGGGGAAATTTATAACGTGGCGGGCAACTGCGAGTTAAGCAATATCGAATTAACCCGGATGATATTGAAACATTTCGGAAAAGGGGATGAGGCAATCCAGTATGTCAATGACCGCCCGGCACATGATTTCCGCTATGCCCTTGACGCATCAAAATTGGAAAAGATGGGGTTTTCAGTCACGTCGATATTTGAGGAACGTTTGCGCGAAACCGCAGATTTTTACGCGAATCATCCGCAGTGGTGGAAACCCCTTAAAACGGATTCGTATACATTGAAATAGCCTTCTGCGTGATGAAAAAAAAATACCGGGTTCTGAAAAAGCACGCTATCATTTGCCTGGCGATCGCTGCCGGTTACTGCCTCTTCCAATCATCTCCCGCAAATGCCTACGACTGGGAAATCTGGCCTGAAAACACGATAAAAGTCAAAATTCACAAGCGGGCCGCCCTCAATTTTTCGCAGGAATTCCGGATTCGTGACGACATGAGCAAGTTTCGCGAATACCACATGCACGCGGGAGCATCCTTCAGATTAACGGATTATTTCGAGACAGCGGCATGGTATAAATTTGTTGAACAAAATACGCGGAGTGCATGGAAAGCGAATCACGTCCTCGTACTGGACGGAACGCTCAAGGGGCGTTGGAAATTCTTGCGGCTCTCCAACCGGTCACGGTTTGAGTACAACGGAACCAAAGGGAGCTGGCTGTACCGGGATCGCATAAAAATAGAATATCCGATTTCACAGTTGAAGCCAAAAATCAGCCCTTACATTTCAAATGACCTTTATCTGAGTATTCATTCCGTCGATTCAGGTTTTCGGGAAAATCGCGCCCAAATCGGCTTGACTGTTGATTTAATTATGAACACGCAATGGACGATTTATTACATGTGCCGATCGGTCAAAAGGGGCGATAACTGGAACAACGCGAATGTGTTGGGAACGGCGTTCGGAATTAATCTTTAGGAGATATTTGACCCATGAACGTTTTAATCACGGGATGCGAAGGCATGCTCGGCAAAGACATGATAAGCGCCCTGCGCGGCAGTTATACGCTGGCAGGGTTGGACATGCAAAAGCGATCTTCGTGTGAATTTGAGTATTTTCAATGCGACATAACCTGCCAAGAAGCGGTTTTAAAGAGCTTTCGCCTGGCAAGGCCGGACATTGTCCTGCACGCGGCCGCCTATACGGACGTCGATGGATGCGAACAAAATCCCGAGCGGGCATATGCGGTTAATTTTGAAGGCGCAAAAAATGTGGCGGCGGCATGCCTTGCGGTTAACGCGTATATGATATTTATCAGCACGGATTATGTTTTTGACGGGAAAAAGGGAAGCGCCTACCTCGAATCCGTCACGGGCAACCCGCTGAGTGTGTATGGGAAAAGCAAATGGGAAGCGGAACAATATATCCGGCAAACACTTGCGCGTTACACAATCGTGCGCACGTCCTGGCTGTACGGCACTCATGGGAAAAATTTCGTTGATACGATTTTAAAGGCATCAAAAACCAAATCCTCGTTGCAGGTGGTCGCTGACCAGACAGGGCGTCCGACCTATACCGTAGATTTGGCCGAAGGCCTGAGGAAGTTAATCGAATTATTTGGCGAAAAGGATGAAAAACAAATCAGCGGGACGATCCATATCACCAATGAGGGGGAAGCTTCCTGGTTTGATTTCGCGAAGGAAATTGTTACAATGGCAGGCAGACAGATCGGCGTTCAACCGATAACTTCCAAAGAACTAAACCGTCCGGCAAAAAGGCCGGAATATTCGGTTTTGTCCACGGAGCGTTTCAGGGAACTGGCCGGCACCGGCCTGCGGGATTGGAAATGCGCCCTGGCCGATTATTTGCGCAAACAACTTTAATGTGTCATAAAAGAGTTCATTGATTGGGGTATACAAATACGATGTCCTTTGTGAGACGGCTGAATTCATTGACGAAGCACGCCGGTTTCATGAAGTATTTTAAAAATACATCATGGTTAATGGCAGAAAAGGTTTTGCGCCTCTTGGTGGGGCTTTTTGTCGGGATTTGGGTCGCCAGATACCTCGGCCCGGAGAAATTCGGGCTCATCAGCTATGCGCAAAGCTTTGTCGCTTTGTTTGCAGCTTTTTCGACGCTCGGGCTTGATTCAATCGTCGTCCGCGAACTTGTCCGGAATGAGAACAAAAGAGATATCCTGCTCGGAACCGCTTTTCGGCTAAAACTCATCGGCGCCTTCGCTGTTCTCGCGATCCTGGCTGTCGCCGTCAATTTCACTTCCAACGACCGTTTCACAAACGTGCTCGTGTTTATCATTGCCAGCGCTACCATCTTCCAGAGTTTCAATATCATTGACTTCTACTATCAGGCGAAAGTGCTGAGCAAATATGCCGTGCATGCGAATGTCATCAGTTTGGCTATATCCTCCCTTATCAAGATTGGGTTGATCGTGACTGAAGCGCCCTTAATCGCCTTCGCCTGGGTCGTTCTCTTCGACAGCTTTGTTTTGGCCTGCGGATATCTTTATTTTTATTTTCACAATCATCTGAGCGTTAATACATGGCGATTTGACATCTTGCAAGCAAAGATGTATCTCAAAGAATCATATCCTTTGATGATTTCGTTTTTCACCGTTTCCGTTTCATTGACCATCGATCAAGTCATTCTGAAGGAAATGCTTGATGCCCGTTCTTTAGGGTTATATGTAGCTTCATTGAGATTAATCGAAATCTGGTATTTTATTCCTGTTGTTTTGACGCAATCATTTTTCCCATCACTTATCAATCCCGAGTCAAATACAGATTATAATCTGAAGATCAAAGCACTGGGCTCTTTTCTGCTGCTTATATCAATTAGCATCGGATTATTTCTTCTTTTGCTGAGCCGGCCGCTTATTTTATTGCTTTTCGGAAATTCTTACGCTGAGTCGTCAAATATATTAAACATTCACGCCGCTGCGATCACATTCATTTTTTTTGCGTCATTAAGGAAAAAACTTCTCGTCTTGAAGGGCAAAACGTTCTACATCATGAATTATTCGATAGCCACGGCGGTCACAATGATTGCATCAAGCTATTTTTTCATCAAACATCTCGGGCTGATAGGCGCGCCTATTGCGCATCTGTTCACATGGGCAACAACAATTATAGTTATCCCTGTTCTATTGGGACGATTTCATAGTGAAGTTTTGCTCTTCATTCACTCTTTTAATTTAAATAATTTAACGCATTATTACTCAAGCATTCAACAACCGGATAAAAAAAATGCACATCCCCAGTGAGGAGATTGTTTATCTGCAAAAACGGCGCAGAGACAGCATCGGCGACGTTTTTGAGTGGCGTGGAAAAATTTTGCGCGGGATATACCCTGATGCCGTCCAGATGGTTAACGGATATTTTTCAAGCGGTTTTATCCAAGAATTAATCGAACAAAAATTATTTCCGAATACGTGGATTTCACAATATCAATCCGATGCTTACGGATTAATCATTCAGCATGAAAAGATCATTCCCGTGATATACCCCCAGGAATGGAGCTTCAGCATGCTAAGAGATTCCGCCTTGACGGTACTGGCAATCGCTGATATTGCAAAAAAATATGGTTATAATATGAAGGACTGTCAC
>CAZFUU010000124.1:0-5038 GCA_964522565.1 uncultured bacterium
AAATTTTTCGCATTGACGCATGCCGGGCGGCAACCGGTGCCCGCAAACCGACCCCGTTTTGAGATAATCTTTCCATCCGCTCCCCGCCAGATACCCCCGGACCACGCATTCCACCGGAAACGGCTTGGCGCGCTTCACCAGCATGCTCCGGCCGATCAGATCTTCTCCGTATTGTTTCACAATCTCGGGCGCAAGCCCCATGCCGGCGATCTCGTCCGTAATCAAATGATGCGGCACGAACGTTTTGAAGGAATCAAACCAGAAAAGCGACGTCTGATTCAACACGGTTCCTTTGAACGGAATGGGATTCGGCAGGACATAATCAAACGCGCTCAGCCGGTCCGTCGTCACAATCAGCAAACGGTCGTTTCCGATTTGATAAACATCCCGCACTTTCCCCCGGTTGATCAGAGGCAACGGCAGTTTCGAATCCATCAGCGGCCTGCATTTGACACTATTTCCCATATTTAAATCCCCACCCGTTTAAAAATTTGATTCACGTGTTTGGTATAATAGCGATAATCAAACAGTTCCTTGATTTCTTTCGGCTTTAAAAATTTTTGAATCTCGCGGCTGTTTAATACCGTTTGCTGAAAATCCTTATTTTCTTCCCACACCTGGCGCGCGCAATCCTGGACCATTTTGTACGCCGCTTCACGCGTCAATCCCTTTTGAACCAGCGCCAAAAGCACCGCCTGCGAAAACACCATGCCGCGGCTTTTGTTCAAGTTCTCCAGCATCTGTTCCGGAAAAACATTCAAACCCGAAACCACTTTGTTCATCTGGGCCAGCATATAGTCCAGGACAATGGTGCTGTCCGGAAAAATGACCCGTTCCACCGACGAATGACTGATGTCGCGTTCGTGCCAGAGCGTGATATTTTCCATCGCGGCCGTGGCGTTTCCGCGCAGCAGCCGCGCCAGGCCCGCCACGCGTTCACAAGTGATCGGGTTTCGCTTGTGCGGCATGGCCGAAGACCCCTTTTGCCCTTTGCCGAATCCCTCTTCGACTTCGCGCGTCTCGGTTTTCTGAAGTCCGCGGATTTCCGTCGCGAGTTTTTCAAGGGACCCGCCGATAATCGCGAGTGTGGTCAAATATTCGGCGTGACGGTCCCGCTGAATAATCTGTGTCGAAATGGCTGCCGGTTTCAGTCCCAGTTTTTTGCAGACAAACGACTCGATTTTGGGCGGAATGTGCGCGAATGTCCCGACGGCGCCTGAAATTTTGCCGACCGACACACTTTCAGCCGCGCGCTCCAGGCGCTCCAGATTCCTTTCGAACTCGCTGTAAAAAAGGGCCATTTTCAGCCCGAACGTGATCGGCTCGGCGTGAACCCCGTGGCTTCTGCCTGCCATGACCGTCCACTTGTATTTCCGCGCCTGTGTTTTCAAGGCCTCGAGAAACAACCGGAGGTCTTTGAGCAGAATTGCCGACGCCTCTTTTAACTGCATGGCCAGCGCGGTGTCCAGCATATCGGATGACGTCAGGCCGTAATGAACGTAACGTCCGTCCTTGCCGACATGTTCGGAGATATTGGTGAGGAACGCGATAACGTCATGCTGGACGGTGTTTTCTATTTTTTTAATTTTTTCGATATCGAACCGCGCCTTTTTTCGGACAAGCGCGGGAATGTGAGCGGGAATCAAGCGGTAATAAGCGAGCGCGTCCAGCGCGGCAAGTTCGACCTCAAGCCATTTTCGGAGTTTGTTTTCTTCCGTCCAGATTTGCCCCATTTCAGGGCGCGTGTAACGGTCAATCATATCAACCTCGCGGTTTCAAGCTACCAGTCACCAGAACACCTGTCACCGGTAAAATACAAATGATTTTTGCATCCCTCGAGCACAAGTTACGCTTTTTTAAACTGCTGCTCCTGTGACTTGTGCTCTTGCGTACTGTGAATTTTCGCAATCGAAAATTCACTAGCGCTAAGGGGATTTGAACCCCTGTTTTCAGAATGAGAATCTGACGTCCTGGACCGACCTAGACGATAGCGCCATGACTTTTTCAAATAACCCCTAATCAGATATCCGAATCAAACACTCCCCTCTCTTTCATAACTATATGCTTTACATCGGTTTAAGGAGAGAAATGACGCTAAAACGCCAAGAGTCGTAAGTATATCGGCTAATTTATTTCCAGTCAATTAAAATGAGGGTTCGGCTTCCAAATTTTTATCTGAATTGTACCGATCCTCACATCTGCCTTTGGGGACAGGAGGGTTCCAGGAGCGCTCCTGGAACCCTCCTGTCCCCCCACAAGTCGGTTTTGAAACAGCACAACGCTTAAAAATCAATTCTTGACTCCATGCCCGATATGCGCAAAACTAATTTCCATTCAAACCGGACATTCCCCAAGGAGGTGTGCGATGGAAAATGTTAAAACCGACATGCGCATTAAAATCGAAAAACCGGCCGAAGAAAAACTGCTGAAACTGGGCGTCAAAAACTGGCCGATATGGGAAAAAGAACCCTCCACCTTCGACTGGCATTACGATGAAAGAGAAACGTGTTACATCCTCGAAGGCAAGGCCGCCGTCATCACCGACCAGGGCGAAGTCAATTTCGGGAAAGGCGATCTCGTCGTTTTTCCGGAAGACATGGACTGCACCTGGAAAATCTCGGAAAAAATCCGGAAGCATTATAATTTCGGGTAATTTTTTTGACGTTCCAGGTTTCCCGACTGTTACCATGAAATCGCTCGCTTAAAATATCAAACAGCGCTTAATTCTAGCTTTAAACAATCAAGTGGAGAGTTTCAATCCCTGTATCCCCAAACAAGCTTCTACCAATGGGGCTTTTTCAACCGGATTTTTCTGGCAGAAACCTCGACCACCTTGCCATTTTTGAAAATCACAACCGGGTCACCCGTCCGGGCATGATCTTTAATCGCCAGGTAAACCGCTTTTCTCAATGCCGCTTCTGCCAGGGCTGCCAATGATTGTTTAATCTTTTTCTTCATAAAAGACCCGCTATTTTTTGAATTTGAGAAAATTTGGTTTCATCCAAAATCACCTTTCGCTCCCCTTCCCGGTATGCCAGCATAGCCGGTTCCGCCGCCGAA
This sequence comes from uncultured bacterium, assembly GCA_964522565.1. GTDB lineage: Bacteria > Omnitrophota > Omnitrophia > Omnitrophales > Danuiimicrobiaceae > CAZFUU01. Next base: position 3,061 of record CAZFUU010000124.1, read on the forward strand.
TTATCAAAAATTACCCAACCGGACAGCATCGAATCGTACAATTTGAAGAGATTTTCAACGCCTCTCGCAAACCGCCTGCGCGCAACCTGCTCGGGAATATGATGGCCGCCTCGTTTGACACGCTCCGCGATGCGCTTGATGGAAATATCGATATTCGGAAGCCAGAGAAAAACCAAATGAACGGCATAACCTTGCCGGATAAACTCGTTAAACAAATTGACGTAACTGCGGCCTGACAGGGTCGTCTCAAATCCAAAATCAACTTTTCGTTTGGCCGTCTCACGGATTTCTTCCAGCAATAGTTTTCCCGCCTTGATCGCCGCCTGTTCAGGCGCAAGAGGCGCAATTCCTCCCGCAATCAGGTCTGCATTCACAAATACCTTACAGTCAAGAAAATCCGGCAAGAAAGTTTTGGCAAACGTCGTTTTCCCGGCTCCATTAGGGCCCGCGATAACGTATACTGCCGCGCACGTTTTTTCCATCGATAACGGCGGATTGGATTGATGGGGAGTCAATTTTGCGACCGAGGTTCGCATTTCTTCGTAAAGAGGATAGCCGGCATCCAGAGAAAAGAATTTGAGGTTGCCGCGCATTTGTGACTTGAAAACGCCTTCTTTCTCCAGTTTTTTTAGATCGCGCGATAAATTTGCAGGGTCGGCATGAAGGATCTCAGCCAATTCGCGAAGATATCGCTCCTCTCCCGGACGGGTATAAAAATAAACCAGGAGGCGCTTTTTCACCGAATCCCCCTTCATCAGATAGAATGGCGGTATTGTTGTCATAATTTACAACGATTGTAGTATATAAATACAACAAGGTCAAGAGCGATTCCCTTCACTATTCCCTTCGCTCTATGAGGGTTCCAGGCGATCTCCTTGAACCGTTGTGTTGAAAATGGTACAATTCAATTCCAACAGGAGGAAATTTATGAAAAAATCAGTCATGTCATTTGTCATTATTCTGGCGCTCGTCATCACACCGGCTTCTCTTTTTGCAGAGCCAAGCCCCAGGACAACGGCCAACACCTACGGTGGGAAAACAGGCGGAAAATTTCTCTACGGATTCAAGAATACCGTATTCGGATGGACATCGGTTTTCATGGAGCCCGCAATTGCCATTGAAAAAGGGGATAATATATGGGCAGGCATCGGCAAAGGGCTTGTTTATCCCTTTGTCTATACCATTGGAGGCGCGCTTCAACTCCTGACGTTCCCGGCTCCATTTGACATTCCGCTTCCGGAAGGCGGAGAGAAATTCTAAAACCGGATCAAAAGAGGACGTTCCATCCGGAATGTCCTATGGCAAGAAGCTGAAAATCCCAGGGCATTTTTACAAATTAAACCGGAAAAAATTAGCGGACAAAGGCGGCAGCATTAAATTAAAGGAATGCGGCCTGCCCTGCCAATTAACAGGTTCCGCAAACACCCCGCCCAAGTTGCCCAACCCGCATCCTCCGTACTCGAAGGCCTGGCTGTTGAAAATCTCTTCGTATTTGCCGGGCAGAGGCACACCCACCCTGTAGTTTTCGCGAATGACAGGCGTCATATTGAACGTAAACACAAGAAGCTGCCGCTTGTCGTGAGACCAACGGAGAAAGCTCAGCACCGAAGCGTCCGCGTCCGAAAAATCAATCCATTCAAAACAATCCCGGTCAAAATCCCCCTCGTAAAAAGCGGGGTTTTCGCGATACAGCCGGTGAAGGTCGCGAATCAGGATACTGACGCGCCCGTGGGACGCGTGTTGAAACAAATGCCAGTCAAGTGACTGATTCGAATTCCATTCGTCGCGCTGGGCAAATTCCGTCCCCATGAACAAAAGTTTTTTGCCCGGATACGCGAACATATAGCTGAAAAAAAGGCGTATGTTCGAAAATTTCTGCCACGAGTCCCCCGGCATTTTCTCCAGCAAGGACCTTTTCCCGTAAACCACTTCATCGTGAGAAATCGGCAGGACAAAATTTTCCGAAAACGCGTACCAC
>CAZFUU010000125.1:0-5027 GCA_964522565.1 uncultured bacterium
CCTGTTCCGGCCCCCTCAGTCGATCGAAGAAGAATATCCCCGGTTTCCGGTCGCCAGAAATTACCGGCAATTGACAGCGCATCTTTTGAGCCCCGCCCTCCCTAATTCAAAGTAAACTAGTCCCGCGTTTTCTAAATTCGTCATTGATTTTGGGATTGCTTCGTCCCTCGCCTCCGGCAGGATCCTTCGCAATGACGACTGAGAATAGCTGAACGGTTACCTTCCGAAGTCATCCCGGCATTCTTTTTTAGAGCCCGTATTTTCAACGCCGGCCTGCCGTAAAACCATTCTGACAAGAGGGTTCGATGTTTGTTGCGGTTTTTGATTAGTACTTTCTTGAGCGATTTACTTATTGCCGGCGGCTTGCAATCCGGCGGGTTTTGGTTTATGTTTCTGATAGAAGGGAGGAGCGACTCATGGCGGCAGCAAAGATTACATTAATTGATGACGACAAGGATTGGCTCGCGCTTCTTGAAAAACGGCTCGAATACCAGGGTTACCGGGCCAACGGCTTTACGGATTCGTCGGAAGCGGTCAAGCACATTCGCCATGAAACCCCGGATTTGGTCATTTCGGACATTCAGATGCCGAAGCTCAACGGATTCGAGGTGTATGATCTGATCAAGGGAGATCCGAGAACCCGGAATATCCCTTTTATCATGATGACGGGTGTTAAAAAGGCGAGGGATCAGATGAAAAGCATGGCCGGTTCCGAGGTTTATTACGTGTTCAAGCAGGACGGTGCCGAAGGGCTTGCGAAGGCGATTAAAAGCGCGCTGGCGCGCAATCGTTTTTGCGATGATTCTCTGCTTGACCAGTAATGCGGGCTCTCCCGAATTCGCCGGTTGCCGGGTGTGGAGACGGGCGGCAACCGGCTTTGCCTTGAAAAATCGCCCGTTCTTGCCGATAAACCTATCAACACACGATTATGAAACGTAACCTCACGCGGCTTGAACAGGATTTTTTCGACGTTTTGGTGATCGGCGGCGGAATTAACGGCGCCGCCGTCGCGCATTTATCGCAAAAAAACGGCTGGAACACCGCCCTGATCGAAAAAAATGATTTCGCCGGCGGAACGTCAAGCCGATCCACAAAACTCATTCACGGAGGCCTTCGCTACCTGGAACATCTGGAGGTCGGCCTGGTCCGCGAGTCCCTGAAAGAACGTTTCGTCCAGCTGAAAGCCGCGCCCCATTTGGTGAAACCCCTGCCGTTTATCATTCCGGTTTACGCCGGAGACAGCCGGCCGCTCTGGATGATGCGGCTCGGCGTTTTTCTTTATGATTTTATTTCCGGAAAATTCAGGATCGGACGCCACCGGAAATTGTCGCGCGAGGAAATTTTCAAGCTCATTCCCGACATCCGGAAAGACGGATTAAAAGGCGGCGTTTTGTATTATGACGCGCAGATGGATGACGCCCGGCTTTGCCTTGAGAATGTGTTAAGCGCGGCGGAAGCGGGCGCCTGCGCCGCCAATTATACGGAGGCGCGGTCTTTCATTGAGGAAGGCGGCAGGGTAACAGGCGTCACCGCGCGCGATACGATTCGGGACCGGACGATGACGATTCGCGCCGAAAAAATTATCTGCACCGCCGGCCCGTGGACGAACGGCCTGCTCCGGCTGGATCCGTCTGGAATGAAGAAAATGGTCCGGACGACGAAAGGCATTCACGTGGTGTACCGGAAAAAGTTGTCTGATAGCGCGATGCTGGTTCCGGTCGAAAAAGACGGCCGGATTTTTTTTGTGATTCCGTGGCGCGAGTATTCCCTGATTGGAACGACGGATACGAATTACGCCGGGAAACCCGAGCGCGTTTGCGTCGAGGAATCCGACATTGATTATTTGTTCGAAGGCGCCCGGCGCGTTTTTCCGGACGTGGATTTTCAGCGCGGTGAAATTGTTTCGCGGTTTGCCGGCCTCAGGCCGCTTGTCCGCATCAAGGGACGGCCGTCGGACGTTTCGCGAAAACACGTGATCGTCAAATCCTCCGGCGGCGTGGTTTATGTGATCGGCGGGAAATACACCACTTACCGGAAAATCGCCGAAGACAGTTTGAAGCAGGCCGGCTTGCTAAAACGGCGAACGCCGTTTTCCGTTTACGGAGGAGGGGTCGCGGAAGAACCCGCCCGGGAGGTGTCGGCCGCGTATGAAATTGACGAAGAATCCGCGCAGGCGGTCATGAATCAATACGGCGCGCGGTACCGGGACGTGCTCGAATTGACTCGCCGCTCACCGGATCTTCGGCAGCGAATTTGCCCCCGTCATCCGGAAATTAAGGCGCAGATCGTTTACGCCGTCGAAACGGAAATGGCGAAAACGGCAGACGACATTATTGAAAGACGGCTTGCGATTAACTGCCGGCCGTGCTGTGTCGAGGCGTGCCGGCAGGCCGCTTCCGCGTATTTATGAAAAATATCTGTTTTCATAAAAATCTTCAAATTATTTTTTCCATCACGTTAATCAGCATTGCGGGTGTTTCGGTTGTCGCGCCGGTGCTCCCGAAAATTTCCGAAGCGCTCCGGATTCCGCCGGAAGAAATCGGTCTCTTGATTACGGTTTTCACGCTTCCCGGAATTCTTTTCGCGCCGGTGCTCGGCGCTTTATCGGACCGGTGGGGGCGAAAGACAATCCTGATTCCCGCCCTGGTGCTTTTCGGGATTGCCGGGACCGCGTGCAGTTTTGCCAAAACATTCGAAGCGCTGCTGATCCTGCGTTTTTTTCAGGGTCTGGGCGCCTCCGCGCTCGGCGTGCTAAACCTGACGATGATCGGGGATTTTTATTCCGGAGAAGAACGGGCAGAAGCGCTTGGTTATAACGCGGGAATTTTGAGTTTGGGAACGGCCGTTTATCCGGCCGTCGGCGGGTTTTTGGCGCTTCTCGGCTGGAATTATCCGTTCGCGATTTCCATTCTGGCGATTCCCGTGGCGGTACTTGTCTGGTTCGAACTGGATCATATTCCTTCGAATTCCGGAACAGGGACGCAGCGGTATTGGCCGAGCGTCATCGCAATCCTGAAAAGCCGCGAGGTGGCCGGATACCTGCTGGCGACGGTCGCGTCATTTGTCGTCATTTACGGCTTGTGTTTGACCGCCTATCCGTTATTCATGAGGGAGGTGATCGGTTCGTCTTCGGTTGTGATCGGATTATTTCTGGCGATGATGTCGGTCGGGACGGCCGCGGCGTCGTTTAGCATGAAATTCGCCTGCCGGCGGGCGTCATTTCAGAAATTGATTTTTATCGCGTTCGGTTTGTATGCGGTGCTGGCCGTTATTTTTCCTTTTTGTGATCGTTTGTGGATGCTTGTGCTGCCGACGGTGGCGTTTGGATTCGCAAACGGATTGAATATTCCGAGCATTCAGACGGCGCTTTCCTCCGCCGTGCCGCCTCAATACCGGGGATTGGTTCTTTCCCTGAACGGAACGCTTCTGCGGGTGGGGCAGACCCTTGGGCCATTGGTGGTCGGGCTTGTGCTGGTTTGGGGGGATATCCGGATGGCGTTTTATTTTATGTCCGGTTTTGCGCTGATGTCGGCGGCCGTGATGCGGCTTGCCGTCGGCGGGCAAAAAAAAGGTGACGACCGCGCGAGGCAGCCGTCACCTTTTTTGAAATAAGACGCGGAAACTATGACGTCAGATGCTTGGAAACGAGTTTTGTCATTTCAAACATGTTGACGACGGCTTTCCCGCCGAAAACCGCTTTCAGCTTTTCATCCGCATTGATATTCCGCTTATTTTTTGTATCCTGCAGGTTGTTGCCTTTGATATAAACCCAGATCTTTTTGACTACCTCACTGCGAGGCATCGGGCCGGCGCCGACCACGGCCGCGAGTTCGGGGCTGACATTCAAAGGTGCCATAAATTTTGCGTTTGCTTTTGCCATACTGACTTCCTCCTGTTGGATTAATTCAAATGGTTGACTTCATCGAAATCGTTCGACCATGCTGATTTTAAAGGTATTATCGTTTATGTCTACTATTTTCTTAAGGGGGCGGTTATCTTTTGTTTCAGGGAGGGCGGTCTTTTAAAATGGGGTCAGACCCCAAGGCATCCAGGGGGTCTGACCCCATATGGTTCCCCGTGAGGTTAAACGCGTTTTCTTTTTCGATTTCGCGTGTTATAATTCTTCCACAGATCTTTGAAACGCGATGTCCGAGGAAGACGGTCGCTTTCGCCGCGACTGGCGGCGGAGGAGGAAAGTCCGAGCTCCGAAGGGCAGGGTGCTTCGTAACACGAAGGCGCGTTCGGCGAAAGACGAACGGGACGGAAAGTGCCACAGAAAACAAACATCCTCCGGCTTCGCGCAAGCAAAAGCCGGCGGTTAAGGTGAAACGGCGGCGTTCACATTCCTTGATTGATCTCGGAGCGTGGGCGCAGTTGACGCTTTTCATTCAATCTGATTGGATGGAAAACGGCAGCGGTTTAAGAGACCACCGGCCCGATGGCGACAAAGGGCGCATGGTAAACCCCATCCGGAGAAAGACCGAATAGAAGGCCAATTCCCCACCACTGATGTGATTTTGTATCCCGAAGATTGCTTTTGCATTGATTTGAATTATCCAGGCATGGTGATTCAAAAATGCGGCGATTTTTCACATCAATGGTGGGGAAGGGAATTGCCCGTTCCTGCGCCTTGGGTTGGTCGACAGAGGCGGCGTGACAGCGCCGTCCCAGATAGATGACCGTCACTGTGCCGCTGTTTTCGAAAGAGGGCGGCGGCCCGGGACAGAACTCGGCTTAACCCGAGGGCATCGCGTTTTTTTTCTTTCGCGCGTTTCCCCGAAAACTGCGAAGAATTTTTTTAACAAGGCAATTTTTTCGTATCTGTTTAGCTCTCTGAAGTAACGGACATGCCAACTTGTGTCATGCCCGCATGTTTTAAGCGGGCATCCACAGTTTCCCGCTTTTCCGCCATTAAACCTTGGACGGATTCGTCCTCTGGCGAACGCGGGAATGTCAGAAAAGAGGATAACTCTTTACCCCGTAACACGCAAAGCCCCGGCTGTGAAGACGGGGATGGATGGGCACGA
>CAZFUU010000126.1:0-5023 GCA_964522565.1 uncultured bacterium
AGCCCTCAAGGTTGCCGGCTGTTGCGATTGATCATTCACGAGCGCCGAAAATTGTTTGTATCTTTCATAGCTGTTGCGTCTGGCAGCATCCTGCACCGCCGCGATGGTTTCGGGATTCCAGAGATGAAACTCACCGTCTTTTTTCCATTGATAAAGGCCGCCGGAGGATAAAGGTGCCCCTACTCCCGGCATGCCATACGCATTGCGGTGCCTTCTGATATTTTCTTCAGCCAGCCCGGACAAGCCGACGCCTCCGATACGCGATACGGTTCCCGCAAAATACCGGTCTATCACAGTCCGTTCCAGACCCAGCGCTTCAAAAATCTGGGCGCCACGGTAACTGCGCAAGGTTGAAATTCCCATTTTGGACAATATTTTCAGAATCCCTTCATGAACGGCATGCCTGTAATTGTTCACTGCTTCAACGGGATCCTTCTGGAGCTCTTTTTCGCGTATCAAAAAATAAATCGCTTCATACGCCAGGTATGGATTAATGCAATCAACGCCATATCCCAACAGGACCGCAAAATGATGGACCTCGCGCGGTTCTCCGCTTTCCAGGATAATTCCGGCCTGGGACCGGACTGATTTTCTGACCAAATGGTGATGAACCGCCGCCGCTGCCAGCAGCGCGGGCAGAGCGATTTGTTCCTTGTCTGCCCCGCGGTCGCTTAAAACAAGGAACGCGTATCCTTTTTCGACCGCGTATTCGGCTTCAAAACAAATCCGCTCAATCGCCCTTTCAAAGCCGTTTTCTTCCCCGGCGTCAAAAAATATATAAATCGTCTTAGCGCGAAAACCGCTCATCCCAATCGTCCTGATTTTTTCCAGGTCTTCGTTTTTCAGGATCGGATCGGACACTTTAAGTTTGCGCGCGTGACGCGGCGTTTCATCAAGAACATTTTTTTCCGTCCCGACATAACTTTCCAAGCCCATCACAATTTTTTCCCGGATAGGGTCTATGGGCGGATTGGTTACTTGCGCAAACAACTGTTTAAAGTATTCATAAAGAAGCACGGGGCGTTTTGACAAAAATGCATGCGGCGTGTCATTTCCCATTGATCCGACGGGTTCTTTGCCCTCTTCAGCCATTGGTTTTATAATCACCGAAAGGTCTTCCCGTGTGTAACCGAAGGCGCACAACTGCGTATGGATATCTTCAGGTTCAGGTGCCCGGGGTTTTGGGGCGGGAATTTCATCCAACAGAACCAAATTGTCCTTCCGCCAGGCCCCATACGGCTTCTGTTGAGCCAATACCGCTTTGATTTCGAAATCCTGGACAATCAATCCTCGCGCAGTATCAATAAAAAACATTTTGCCCGGCTCCAGCCGGCCTGACTGTTTGATTTCCGAAGGGTCAAAATCCAATGTTCCCACTTCCGATGCCATCACGACCAAATCATTTTTTGTCACCACATACCTGGCCGGCCTTAAGCCGTTTCGGTCAAGAACAGCGCCGATTTGTTCTCCGTCAGTAAATGCAATGGATGCCGGCCCGTCCCACGGTTCCATCAGACAAGCGTGGTATTCGTAAAAGTCCTTGAGAACCTGCGGCATCGAAGTGTCAAATTTCCATGCGGCCGGAATCATCATCATCATCGCGTGCGGCAAGGAGCGGCCCGCTAAAACCATAAGCTCAAAAACGTTGTCAAGCACGGCCGAATCGCTTCCTCCTTCGATAATGACCGGCTTGATTTTCTCAACGTCATTGCCGAACAACGCGCTGGAAAGCAAACGCTCCCGGGCTTTCATCCAGTTAATATTTCCGCGCAACGTGTTAATTTCACCGTTATGCGCGAGGAACCGAAAGGGCTGAGCCAAATCCCATGTCGGAAACGTGTTGGTGCTGTAGCGCTGGTGGACCAGGCAAATCGCGCTTGTCACATCAGGATCTTTCAGGTCGTAAAAATAACGGTCCAGCTGGGAGGGCATCAATAACCCTTTGTAGCTGACCGTCCGGGAAGATAGATTTGTAATATAAAAAAATGGGCGGTCCGGTTTTGCTTTAGACAAAATGCTGTTTTCGATTTGCCGGCGAATGACATATAGCTTCCGCTCAAACGCAAGTGCCCTCTCGCATCCCGCCCCCCGGCCGATAAATACCTGCCAAATTGCCGGCTCGGTTTCACGCGCGGATTTTCCAATGATTGAGTTATCGCGCGGAACTTCGCGCCAGCCCAAAAGAATTTGCCTTTCTTTCTTCACAATCCCTTCGAAAATTTCCAGGTATTCTTTTCGCGAATCAGGATCCGCCGGAAAAAAAACAAGTCCCGTTCCGTAGCGTCCCGCTGGCGGCAGGGAAAATCCGAGACGAGCGCATTCATTCCTGTAAAATTGATGAGGGATTTGAATCAGAATGCCCGCACCGTCTCCTGTGGCCGGATCAGCGCCGACCGCGCCTCTATGACTTAACCGGTTCAGAACGGTAATTCCCTGCTCCACAATCTCATGCGACCTTCTGCCTTTGATGTCACAAACAAACCCCACGCCGCATGAATCGTGCTCAAATTGGGGATCGTAAAGCCCCTGTTTCTTCGGCAAATATGTCATACTTGATCTCTTTTTATACAATTTTGTTGCGCATTATACATTTTTGTCGCCAACCGGAGACAGCACACCCTTTTAATATTCGCTTACTGTACAGATAGATAGCAATTACCATACCAACAGATTATTTTAAAAGAGATTCGATCCGCTTGATGACCTGCTCAATCACACGGTCAGGAGTTGAGGCGCCTCCGGTAATTCCGACCTTCTTAATTTCGTTCGGGAGCCATGCGGAAGATATAACAATTTCTTTTGAAGAAGCCGATTTATGGCGTATCTCGTTTCTTGAAATAATTTCAGCCGCGTCGCAAATGTGATAAGCGGGGCAAATGTGATTGGCGATCTCGCAAAGATGCGCCGTATTGCTCGAATTATACCCGCCGACCACAAGGATCAAATCCATGCCGCCCTGAGCCAGTTCCAGGACCGCATCCTGCCGCTCCTGCGTCGCCTTGCAAATCGTTTCAAAATGGCGGAAATGCTTGTCAATTTTTTCGCGCCCGTATCGCTCAACCATGGCGCCGCGAATCATGTCCGCAATCGCCAATGACTCTTCGGAAAGCATCGTGGTCTGGTTCGCACAGCCGATTCTTTGCAAATCTTTATCGGGGTCAAAACCGGAAGAAACCGCGTCGCGAAATTCTTTCAGAAAATCGTTCCCGTTCCCGCCGCGCAAAATATAATCCCGCACTTGTCCTGCCTGCTCAAGCCCCCCCACGACCACATACCGGCCCGCCGGATAATGAGCCACCCGCGAACAGGTTGCGCGCGTTTCTTCGTGGTTAAATTTCCCGTGGATCAGCGCTGTGAAACCGTCGCGGGCATATTCCTCGACCCGATTCCAAACCGCCACGACGGAGCCGCAGGTGGTATCCACAAGCAGGCATCCGATGGCTTTCAAGGTTTCTAGCATATCGGCCGGAACACCGAAAGCCGGAATCAGCACGACATCCTCGGCATGAATTTGCTTTAAGTCGTTTGCTCTCTTTCCGGATTCGTCCGGATCATTCAGGAACCGGACCCCCAGTTCTCTGAGTTTGCCGTTCACCATGGGATTATGGATAATTTCGCTCACGAGGTAAATCGTCTTGTCCGGGAAACGCTTTCGGGTTTCATAAGCGATTCGAACGGCACGGTCCACGCCGTAACAAAATCCGAATTCCCGGGCAAGGCAGATTTCAACCGCGCCGACCCTGCGTGAAAAACCGGCGGCCTTGATTTCGTCAATCAACGGGCTGTGATAATTTTCGCCCCCGGCCGCATGATCCGCGAGCCCGGAATGAGATTTTATAACTTTGGATCCTGTCTCTTTTTTCATACAAAAATCAGTATAGGGAAATCTCGCCCGGTTGTCCAGACGTGCCATTAACAGACGTGCTGCAACTGCAGGCAAGCCGCAGGCGGGAATGTGCTTCAAATTTGAGAACTCACGGGACGATTTTCGAAACCAACAGAATGGGTCATGCCCCGATGCACCCAAGGGACTTGCCCCGTTTTTACTGGCGGAAGACGAAGCAACCTCTATTTGCAAGGCGCGATAAATCCTTATACGAATTCAGGATACCGCATCCTACCAATCAGAATCGTCGTATTTCCAGTTCGCGTAAAGATAATAGTTGGTAATCTCGCGGTCGTAGTCGGCAAGCGTAAATGTAAAGGAAGCGATGCCGCCTTGGGGAAGCCCGGCAGGGTCAGAGGCCGTCCCGCGATTCAGGACGGGGATATCCTGTTCGTTAAAAAGCACCATCGAGACCTTGATGTCCCGGATGGAATGGCCGGAATTATTAATCACAATCCCGCGGAGTTCCGGCTTGCCTTCCGGGTTAAATCCCGATCCGCCGCCCTTCACGATCACCTTCCGGGGCAGGCGCTGAAAGGTTTCAATTTCAGGAAACTGTTCAATCCCCATTTCAACACACCCGCAATCGTTTGGCTTCCGGCCGCTTTCCTTACACCTTCTGCCGGCTCAGAATCTCTTCTATTTTTTTCAGCATGTCTTCGGCTTCAAACGGCTTTTGCAAAAAACCGTCTATCTGATACCCTTCCACGATTTTCCGGATCCGGTCGCTTTGAAGCCCTGTCGCCACCAAGACGGGGACCCGGCCTCGGGCTTGATGCCCGGACTCTTTTTCGCGCGCCAGCTTGAAATCAATCAATGTCGCAAGCCCGTTTTTATCCGGCATTTCAAGGTCAAGAATAATCAACGCGGGCGGGTCGTGTCTTTCCAGATATTCAATCGCCTTTCTTCCGTTATCGACAGTCACCGCTTCATAGCCCGACCGCTGGAGGCGCAGTTTCATCAATTCCGTGTAATCTTTGTCGTCATCCACAACCAGAACCGTTTTATTGACCTGGCCCGCGGCCGCTTCCGGCTTCACGAGTTCCGTAATCCGGTTCGCGAGACGGCTGATGTCAACGGGTTTAACAAAAAAATCCGCGGCGCCTTCAACCCGCAGAATATGCTCAACCGTAAAAG
>CAZFUU010000127.1:0-4680 GCA_964522565.1 uncultured bacterium
GCGGCGAGCGAGGCAGGCAAAAGCATTCGGGAATGTCAGATTAACTGTTAAAGGACGCTAAACACATACTTACGTCCCGCGAGAAAAGCACCCGGCGACAACCTAAGCGGCATACGATTTCAATTTTTGAACTTCCTCAACCGTCAATTCCCTGTATTTGCCCGGTGTCACGCCCTTTAACGTCAGCGGGCCGTATTGTTTCCGGTGAAGTTCCAGCACGCGGCATCCAATTGACTCAAACATAACGCGAATCTGGCGTTTCCGCCCTTCGTGCAGGATAATTTCCACTCGAGGCGGCTGGCTCCGGTCCAGAAAACGGATTTTGCATGGAGCGGTCCGATACCCTTCAATCACAACCCCTTTTTCAATCCTCCGGATTTTTTCCGGAGAAACCGGCCCGTCAAGCACTGCCTCATAAATCTTTTCAACTCCGAATTTCGGGTGCGTCAACCGGTAAGTCAGCTCACCGTCATTGGTCAAGAGAAGAAGCCCTGTCGTGTCCATGTCCAGACGGCCCACCGGATAAATCCGTTCTTTGGCATGCTTGAAAAAATCGAGGACGGTTTTTCGGCCGTGCGTGTCTTCAGCTGTCGTGACAACGCCTTCGGGTTTATGAAAAATGAAATACCGGAATTCGTGAAATTTTACTTCACGGCCGGAATGCGTCACGTGGTCTTTTTCAGGGGAAACGGGATGGGACGGAAGCCGGACAATTTTTCCGTTTACTTTGATCTTGCCGGCTTCAATTTCAGCAACAATCGCTCGCCGGCTCATCACGCCGGCTTTGGAAAGAAAACTTTGAAGTCGCATGACTTCCTCTTTTCTGGGGTCAATGGGGTCAGGCCCCTTGGGTGCTTTGGGGTCTGACCCCATTATCGTTTAGCTCGCGCAAGCGAAAAAAAAGGCGTTACCCCTTTCGAGGTAACGCCTTTTAAATTCCAAACTTCAGCAATTACTTTCTTGCTTTTTCGTTCTTGAAAATATCCCGGGGACAGGCCGGCTCAACTTGCGGCACATCCGCTTTCGGGACCAACGACGTTACGGCTTCCAGCGCGCCCGCAACCGTGCGGCCGATCGCATAAACGGGGGCCTTCGCGGCGCCTTCCCATTTGTTTTCATTCACGATGGGCTGGCGGAAAAGCTCCGTCCATCCGAGAAGCGTATTTCCGAGACCACGCGCCATTTTTGCGCCGGCGGCCGTTACATACGCGTCTGATTTCACATTATCGCAAACACCCATGTTTCCCGCAAAAACCACAGGCGCGGCAAACATCATGATTGCGACCATTAAAGCAAGTACCTTTTTCATGCATTCCCCCCTTTTTTTAAGGTTAAAGATTGAAAGAACCCGCTCAATTAAAATCTCAGGCACTATCAATCTATCAAGATTATATCGGATTGCAAAAAAAATCCTTTACCTGAAAAATCATTCATTAACTTGGGGTCGGGCCTGAAAGTACAGGGGTGACAACCTCAACCCTGTACCGCCGAGCCCGACCCCAAAAGCGTTACGCCTTTAAATCATTATCAGTAAATAACTTATGGAAATGATGGTTGAAATGAAATAAGGCAGCCCAAACGGTATCGGGCCTGAAAGTACAGGGGTGACATTCTCAACCCTGTACCGCTGAGCCCGACCCCAGTTGTTACGCGGCCATGCGGATTCGCTTCACGCCGGCGGCCTCGCGGGCAAGCATTTGAATGACCAGCCCGACGGCACCCAACGCTTCGCGGTTCTCGATCTCAATGACTCGTTCATCGCGATCGCGGCGCTGTAACCCTTCGAAAGTCGTCTGGCTTAACGGAACAAAGGCCGCCAGAAGAATTTCTGCCGCCAGGCCGGAATCACGTTCCCCGCGATAGGTCACCTGGCCTCCATTTGCCCAGCGGCCGGAATCTAATGTTAAATGTTCGACGCGGCCGGGATTGGCAGTGACGGTCATTGCCGGTTCAAGCCGGTAAGAAGGCGCGATGGCGAATTGTTGATTGGCAAAAGTCACCGATTGCCCGCCATTCGAAACCATGCGCCGGAAAGGCGCGTTTTGATTCGCGGGAAATTTTCTGACGCTTTCAGCGACTTCGCCGGGCAGGGACAGTTCAATAACCACATTCATATTGACACTCACGACATCCGCCGCGGTTTGAAGAAGCCGACGGACCACTTCTTCGGGATTATCCATGGAACGAAGTTCGGCTCGTGAAATTTCGTAAACAACCTTTGTCGGCGAATTAATAGACCGAATCGCGTCCACGATTTCCTTCGCGCGAGACGCATTCACTGGGGTCAGAGCGGTAGTGAAGCTCTGACCCCAAATGATGTGGCCTGACCCCTCTACAATTGTTTTCTCCATCGCCCCGAGCAATTCCTCAGCCGTCCAGCCTGCCCGACGCTCCCTCACAACCATTTCTGAAAATCGATTTAACTCCTCGCGCGCCACACTTCCATTAATGAACACCTTTCCCACCGCCGCCACTTCATTTGCGGCAAACCGCAATTCCGCCCGCGGTTCCTTAGCCGCGGGACGGAAAGTGCTTTGCCGTCGGGCAAAGCGCAATTCGGAGCGTTGTTCGGCGTCCGGCAACTGAGCAACAGACACCTGCCGCGGAGCTGTCCGTTCGAACAAATCTTCAGCGGCTATAACATAAGTCCTGTCATGAACGAAACCGTGGGACTCCGCATGAATCATATGCTCGCCATTTTGTTGAAAACCGTAATGCTCATAAATCGAAATCGCATCATGGTTGCCCTCAGAAACATCCAAAGCGATTGTTTGCATTCCGGTTTGCCTGACTTGCCGCGCAAAATGATAAAGCAATTTCCTTCCGATCCCTTTTTGCCGATGTTCAGGCAAGACGCCAAAATATTTTAAGTAAGCGATTTTTTCGTCAAATCCATGAAACTTCCTTTCGGCAGCGAGGACAAACCCCAAGACCTCCCCGTTTTCAAGGTACACGTGGCTGAGATGCTTTCCATTTTCTTCACGCATCAAAACCTCACGAAACCCGTCAAAGGTGTGTATCCTGCCGCCAAGTTCAGGAATTTCCTGGAATGCCTTGTATATTTTCTCGGCGATGTTTCGATTGTTCGGGTCAAAATTAGTAACACCATCGCCGGTTTTGTCTATACGCAATTCCGAACGCAAATTCGCGGTCTGACCCCTGCCTTCGCCCGGCGGTGAGCGCAATTCCGCACGGTGGCCCTGCATTGCCTGAACCAACGCAGAATAAACATAATGCGCGAAGGCCAGATGGGCAAAGCCGGTTTGCAAGCCAATTTCATATTGCTCCAGCCCTACTTGTACTTCTTGATCACTTATCCCTTTTTTCCGCTCTGAAATATCAATCGCCTGAAGCGCCTCGACTTCTTTCATCAAATACGCCAGCTCACCAAGCATTAATCGAATAAAGTCCTCCACCGTTTTCTGGCCAAAACCAGCCATCGCTTCAACCCCTTTAGAAGCAACCGTTTGAAACTGTTTATACAATTCATTGCGGGTTTTTAATGCGATAATCCGTTCATTAATATGGTTTAACCCTTCCACCACATCCTGAAATTGCGCCGCTTCGTTTTCGTCGAGAACTCTCAAATACGATTTTAAATTAACTGCTTTTCTTAAAGTGGGGTTTAATTTGTCGCCAATCAAATGTGTTAATTGTAAGGCCATTTGCCGGCTTAGATTTTTATCAGAAATGATTTGATTGAGAAACCCGCCGGATAACTGATGGTTTGAAATTGCTTTCGCCGTTAGCAAAAATCTCTCCCCACCGTGGGCCCGTCTCCACGCCCGCTCCCGCTCAGAACGTTTTCTGGCATCGACTGGCTGGGGTGTTGAGAAAGCATCGAATCCCTGATTTCGTTCTTCCGGCATCCTTTCAGAAACCGACACATAAAACGGGATAAAATAGCCCTGTTCCACGGCTTTTTGAAGTTCAATGGACACCGCAGTTTCAT
Organism: uncultured bacterium; assembly: GCA_964522565.1. Classification (GTDB taxonomy): domain Bacteria; phylum Omnitrophota; class Omnitrophia; order Omnitrophales; family Danuiimicrobiaceae; genus CAZFUU01. Next base: position 3,953 of record CAZFUU010000127.1, read on the forward strand.
CGATTCCCTTGATTTGTGAGGCCAGGTGCACTGCCGTAAACCCGCGAACCGCCAGATCCGGACTTCCAATGATTAAGTTTTCGATCGCGTTCCACCAAAACTCCGGCAATTCCTGGGCTTTGGAACCCATCCGCAATTCGGAACGAATTTCAAAACGAATGACGCTGGGGTGGGGGCTCACGCCATGCAATATTTCCGCCTGATATTCCAGGTTTGTTTTTTGGCTTACTAAAGAAATGATTAATTCACTGATCTGCTGGAGCAACTTATGGTAATTATCTTCCGCATTATCTTCCGCCCCGCGCTTAATCCGGATAAAAAAATGTCCCGGCAAAGCATTGCCGGAAACATTTTTGAGGGACATCAGATCGTATTCAACTTCGATTTCGTCCAACGCGCTCTTGATGGCGTCAACAACCTCGCCTGCTTTTTCAATCCTTAATTCCGCTCGCGGCCTGGCGCCAGGACGGGATTGGTGCCGCTCCGACTCCTGTGTGGGTGTCTGTTCCCCAATATCGATAGAATGCTCACTCAAAATCTGGCGCTTGTACTGCTCAAAAGAAGAAACTGGCCGCAGCATAATTCCGTTCTCGAAAAGTTGCCAAAACCATTTCTCATTCGCATCCTCCAGAAAAAAATCGATCAGATTTTTCCAATTCGGCCCCACTGCCCGAAATAACTGGTTTTTGTCAATTTCGTCACTCCACAATGCCTGAATAGTGTTGGGG